>JAICIT010000391.1 GCA_025960445.1 Bradyrhizobium sp.
ACCGACACGACGCCGGTCTCGCGGTGGCGGACGAAGTTGCGCAGGGCCGCTGGCAGCAGATAGTCCGCGGGTGACTTCTTGGCGGTATCGACGGGGGCAAAGTATGTCATTGCGCCTTCAACCCTCCACGTCGAGCCGGACCACCCGAAATCCTATATTGCTCGTCGAGGTGTCCGGCGAATTCGAACTGCGCGCTGCCACCCGGTAGCGGTTGCAGTAGGATTCGTGACATAGAAACGATCCGCCGCGCAGCGAGCGATTTGCGGAAGGCTCGCACTGCAGGGGATCGCGAGCCGGCGTGACCCGGTGATAGTCAGCAGAGAAATAATCCTCGCACCATTCCCAGACATTCCCCGCGACATTGTGCAAGCCGTAGCCGTTTGCCTTGAAAGCGTGAACCGGCGCGGTGCCCGCATAGCCGTCCTCGGCCGTGTTGCGATCTGGAAAGTCGCCTTGCCAGATGTTGCAGCGATGTTCGCCCATGGGCATCAGTTCGTCGCCCCACGGATAGGTCGCTTGTTCCAACCCGCCGCGAGCGGCCATTTCCCGTTGGGCCTCCGTCGGCAATCTCGTACCCGACCAGCGGCAATAGGCTTTTGCATCGTTCCAGGAGACATGCACCACCGGGTGATCGAGGCGATCGAGGATTGTGCTCGGCGGACCTTCCGGCTGCGCCCAATAGGCATGCGGCACCGGAATCCACCATGGCGTTTCGGATGCGCGGCTGCCGATCGCACGTTTGCTTTCTTCCGACAGGAACCCGGCGAACACAAAGCTCCAGCCATAACGTTCGGCGTCGGTCACAAAGCCTGTGGCGCGGACGAAATCGCCGAACTGCAAATTGCTGACGGCGTGGCACGCAATCGCGAAGGGGGTGACCATCACTGGACGCACCGGCCCCTCGCCATCTTCTGGAAAGCGCCGGTCGTTCGATCCCATCATGAAACAACCGCCGATCGATAAGCTCCACCGGCGGGCGATGGACGTCGCGCTTGGAACGATCTCCCCGATCGCCTCGCAACAGTCCGCCGTTTCCGCTTTGAGATCGCGGGTGCGGCCGTTCGCGCAGCAGCGGGTATTATTCTCGGTCATTTTTGACTCGGCGCTCAGCATTGGCGCGTCATGGGTTGTCCCGACTGTTTCTGTCCTAGGTCTGCTTTTCTTCTTCCCAAAACGCGGTGCCGCCTTCGGCTTTCATCAGCTCGAGAATTTTCTCGCGTGGAATTACCCCACAGCGCTTGGCCCAAAGATGGTACTGCTCGCTCATGGCAAGAACGCGTTCCGGATTTCGTGCGGCCAGGTCATGCATTTCCGTGCGGTCGGCTTCCATATCGTAAAGTTCCCACGGACCAGGATATTTACGCACCAGCTTCCACTTCCCGATGCGCACGGCGGCATTGCCTTCGTGCTCCCAGAACAGCGGGCTACGACCGGCGTAAGCCGATGCAAATGACGGCACCAGGCTTTCGCCTTCGCAGGGCAGGATCGTGTTGCCATCGTAGACCGTCGGATATTTCGCGCCTGTCACCTCGACGATGGTGGCCATGATATCCGGGAGCTGGCTCGGGTTATGCCGCAAGCCGCCCTTTTCCTTGATGCCACGCGGCCAATGAACGATGAACGGCGTCGCGATGCCGCCCTCATGTACCCAATGTTTGTAGAGCCGGAATGGCGTATTCGAGAGGTTCGCCCATGCGGTGCCGTAGCTTTGATAGGTATCCTCGCCGCCGGGCATGATGGAAGGATTGTTGCCGAAGTGGACCGGCTCGCCTTTGCGCGTCGTGGCCTTGGCAATCATCAACTGATCGACGAGCTCGCGCGCGGTGACGCCTTCAGGAATATCCTCCGCGCACGCGCCGTTATCGGACAGGAAAATGATCAGCGTGTTTTCAAACTGGCCGGTTTCCTCCAGCGCCGCGATGATGCGCCCAATTCCCTGGTCCATGCGGTCGATCTGGGCGGCATAGACCTCCATGCAGCGCAGGGTCCATTCGCGGTTCTCAGCCTCCGTCCACGGCGGTTGGGTCGGGTCTCGATCGGTCAATTGCCAGTTCGGATGGATAATCCCGTCATCGACCAGTCGCTGCAGCCGTTGCTCGCGCAGCCTGTCCCAGCCCGCGTCGAATTTTCCCTTGTATTTGGCGATGTCTTCTTCATGTGCATGCAGCGGCCAATGCGGAGCGGTGTAGGCGACATATTGAAAGAACGGTGTGTCCTGATGCGCCCGTTTATGCTGACGAATATAGACGACCGCCTGATCACTGATCGCATCCGTATAAAAGAACGAGGGATCTCGTTCTGCCTCGTGTTCGATATTGTGATTGCCACGCGTCAAGGTGTTGGGGTTGTAGAAGCTGCCCGCGCCGATGATGGTGCCAAAGAAGTAATCGAAGCCGCGCTGCAGCGGCCAGGCGTCGGTCGGCTCGGTCAGGCTGGAGGAGATGTGCCACTTGCCACTGAGATATGTCGTGTACTGCTTCTGCTTGAGTACTTCAGCGAGGGTCACGCAGCTTTTGTTCAAGTTGCCGGCGTATCCTTCGGGCCCGTTGCTATAGGTGAGGATGCCGATGCCGGTCTGGTGCGGATGCAGTCCGGTCAGGAGTGAGGCGCGTGACGGACTGCAGCGAGCGGTGTTGTAAAACTGGGAGTATCGCAGTCCGTTGGCCGCCAGGCGGTCCAGGTTAGGCGTCTCGATTTCCCCGCCGTAGCAACCGATATCGGAAAATCCCATGTCATCATTGAGGATGATCAGGATGTTGGGGTTGTCAGATGCTCTACCGCCATTCGGCATGCTTATGGTCCTTCTTGGATTGCAATCGCCTCTCGCGAGGCAGTCAGGGATGCCGCCTCGTCAGATTGATGCTGAGGCGAAAATAGTTCGGCAGATAAACCGAGCGCAGCAGTTCCAGCGGTCGTCCGTCCGTGTTGACGGTGAGTCGCTCGATCGACAGCAGTGGACTGCCGGCCTTGACGCCTAAAAGCTTGGCGGTGGTGGCGTCAGCGAGCGAGGCGCTGATGGTCTGGGTTGCTTCCTTGATGTCGAACCCAATTTCGGTTTCGAACACGCGATACATCACGATCGATGTCAGATCGCGCTTCTCGAGTTCGAGGCCAATGTCGGGTGGATAGAAAGCGTGTTCGATCGCGATCGGGATGTCGTCCGCGAGGCGAACGCGCTTCAATTGCCAGATCGCGCGCTCACGCAATTGTTTTCGCACTTCGGCGTCATGCCTGTTGGTCATGCCCTGCAGCAATATCTTTGCGCCGGGGCGATAGCCCGCATCCTTGATGGTTTCGGAGAAACCCATCAGGCGTCCGACCCAGTTTTCGGGCTGATTGGTTCGCAAGAACGTGCCGCGGCCGCGCTCGCGTTCGAACATGCCTTCATCGACCAGCGGTTTGATGGCGTTTCGAATGGTAATTCGGCTGACGCCGAAATGCTTGCCGAGTTCTGCCTCCGTCATCAGTCGCCCGGTCTTGTCGATCAGTTCACCCGCCTTGACCTGGCGGCGAATGGTCTCGCGAACTCGAATATGTAGTGGCGTGGAATTGGTCCCCGCCGGTTCTTGGGGGCTTGTCATGTTTTCGGTCGTGCTCTTTCGGTAGCGCAAAGTTTCAGGTGCGGTCATCACAGACGTCTGCGGCTGGTTTTGTCGAACAGGTGAATATCATGTGGCCGGGCGAGGATTGATAACGCTGCTCCCTCGCGCGGGACGTTGCCATCGCTCACGCGCGCGCGAATTAAAGTGCCGGCGCAATTCAGATCGAGGATCGCGGTATCCCCGAGATCCTCGATCAGTTCGACGATCGCGGGGATTCCGTCCGCACCGATCCGAACCGCACCGGG
>JAICIT010000392.1 GCA_025960445.1 Bradyrhizobium sp.
CAGCGCCACGCTGACGGATGCCCAGGCCGCCGACCTCATGGCCGGCAAGTACTATGTCAACGTCCACACCGCGGCCAATCCGGCTGGCGAAATTCGCGGACAGGTGACGAAGTAGACTGTTCGACCAGGATTATATCGGCCCTTCCGACTTGAGTCCCTTGTGCGCACCAACGCGGACTCTGCCGACTACTACAGATTTATGGGTTCGCGCCCTAGATCGCTAAGTAGCTTCGGCGGCTCAGTTGTTTTCTGCATTTGCCAAATTGGTGTTTTTAACAAATTGTCTCGTGATCAGCCGATGACCGTCGGCACGGCAGAGGATCCGACTTTGCTGGCAAGCCTTCTCGAGCAGCAGGCGAGATCAGTAGCTGCAGAAGAAATGAGCGCCAATATCCTGGTCTGACCGGTTCCAGCGCGAGCCGAAGATCCAATCGTCACTTGAGCTTGAGCCGGTAAGTCTCGTGACAATCGGTGCATTTGGAGTTGATGGATTCGTAGGCGAGCTTCAGGCTGGCAACATCCTTGACCTTGCCTTTGACGTCCGCGATCGCTTTCTTGACCGGCGGCACCCTCGAATCGAAATCGGCCTTGTTCTTCCAGATTTTCTGCGACGATCCGTAGGTAGCGTTTACCACATCTTCTTTCGGGTTAGTCGCAAACACGGTGGGGATCGTGCTTACGTCTTGCTCAAGCTGCGCGAGGGCGGCATCAATGGACTTCTGATCGTAAGGAATTTCCCCTTTCGCCGTTTTGAGGATGACGTTGTATAGTTGCTTTGCTTGGGCTCGCATCAAATTATCCTGCTTAACGGCTACATCCTGCTGCGCCATCACAGCGCCCGCACCGATTAACAAGACGCCCGCAACAACAACTCCTCGTATCATCGGTCAGTTCTCCATCTCATAAAGCATGTTTCTGGGAGCCGCGAACCTCAGGAGTCCGGGGCTACCAGCAGTAATACCGTGGGCGGAGGATTTTATTCCCGCGTCGAAATATCTCAGAGGCTGTGCCGCCTCTGATGCTCGCGGATCGCGATCCAGACCCGCTCCGGCGTCGCGGGCATATCAATGTGATCGATTTTGTATTCACGCCACAGGCCTTCGATGATCGCATTGACCACTGCCGGACAGGAGCCTATCGCGCCGGCTTCGCCTGCGCCCTTCACCCCCAGCGGATTGGTCTTGCACGGCACGTTGTGGGTCTCGAACACAAATGCAGGACCGTCAGTAGCGCGCGGCAGCGCATAATCCATGAACGTGCCGGTAACAAGCTGGCCATCCTTGGAGCTGTAGACCGCCTGCTCCATCAAAGCCTGCCCGATGCCTTGCATCGCCCCGCCCTGAACCTGACCCGCGAGCAGCAGCGGATTCAGCGTCACGCCGAAATCGTCCACCACCACGTAGTTCACGATCCTCACGATGCCGGTGGCGGGATCGATTTCCACCTCCGCCAGATGGGTGCCGTTTGGGTAGGTGCCATCGGCTGAAGTAAATGTCGCGCTTGCGTTCAGCTTCGAGGGATCGACGCCCGGCCGCTTTGCAAGATCGGCAAAGCTAATGGACCGATCGGTGCCGGCAACGCGAATGGTCCCCTCGCTGATCTCAAGGTCGCCGCTGCCCGCCTCCAGCGCTTCGGCCGCGATCTCGCGCAAGTTCTTTCCGAGTTCACGGGTCGCGCGCTCGACGCTGACGCCGCCGGTCGGAATCGAAGCCGAGCCGCCGGTGCCGAGACCGGTTGCGATCTTGTCGGTGTCGCCTTGCAGGATATGGACTCGCTCCGGCGGTAATCCGAACTGTTCGGCAACCAGTTGCGCATACGCGGTCTGATGGCCCTGCCCGCTCGACTGCGTTCCGATCAGGATCGTGACGTCGCCATTGGGATCAAGCTTCACATTGGCGGTTTCGTCGCCCATGGTGCCGCAGACCTCGACATAGGTCGAAAACCCGATGCCGCGCACCAGGCCTTGCTTCTTCGCGGCCCTGGCGCGCTTGGGAAATTCCTTCCACTTGGCGATTTCCATCGCCCGTTTCATGTGCGCGGTGAAGTCGCCGGAATCGTACACCTTTCCAGTGGCGGTCTTGTAGGGCATCGCGCGCGGCGAGATGAAGTTCTTGCGCCGGATCGCGTCCGGGGTCATCCCCAGTTTCCGCGCCGAAGCATCGACCAGCCGCTCGACCACATAGGCCGCTTCCGGACGGCCGGCGCCGCGATAGGCGTCCACCGGCACCGTGTGGGTGAACACGGTGCGGACCCGGCAATGGAACGCCTGGATATCATAAAGGCCCGGCAACATGCCGGCGCCACCGTGCGGAATGTAGGGACCGAAAGTCGATAGATAGGCGCCCATGTCGCCCATCAGATCGACATCCATCGCCAGAAACTTCCCGTCCTCCGCGAGCGCCATCCGTGCCGTGGTGACGTTGTCGCGACCTTGCGCGTCGCCCATGAAATGATCGGAGCGGTCCGCGGCCCATTTGACGTTCTTGCGCAGTTTGCGAGCGGCAACCGCGATCAAGGCATATTCGCGATAGGGAAAGAGCTTGGTGCCGAAACCGCCGCCGACATCGGGACAGATCACCCGCATTTTTTCCTGCGGAATCTTCAGCACCATGCCGCAGAGGATTTCGCGCAAGCGATGGCTGCCCTGGCTGCCGATCGTCAGCGTAAGGTGATCGCGCTTGGAATCGTATTCGCAAACAGCCGCTCGCGTTTCCATGAAATTGGTCACGACCCGCGGATTGACGATGGATATCTCGGCCACCGCATGCGCGTTCTTGAATGCGGCCTCGGTCGCCTTCTTGTCGCCGATCGGTACATCGAACAGCACATTGCCGGGATGGTCGGGCCAGACTTGCGGCGCGCCTTGCTTCACCGCCTGGACAACGCCGACCGCCGCCGGGAGCGGCGTCCAGTCGACTTCGATCGCCTCAAGCGCATCGCGCGCGTGATCGATCGTATCTGCGACTACGAATGCGACCGCATCACCGACGTGGCGCACCTCGCCGTCGGCGAGAATCGGATAGGGCGGGCCGGTAAACGGGTCCACTTCGAGATTGAACAGGCAGGGCAGACTGCCCAAATCCCTGACGTCCTCGCCGGTCAGGATCGTGGCGACCCCGGGCAGGCTTCGCGCACGCGTAGTATTGATGACGAACTTCGCATGGGCATGCGGCGAGCGCAGCACCAGCGCATGCAGCGCCGGCTGCGGCGCATGATCATCGGTGTAGCGGCCGTTGCCGCGAATCAGGGCATCGTCTTCCTTGCGAAGTACGCTTTGACCGACGCCGAATTTGATGGGAGCCATCGTATCTCCGTTTGCCCGTGGTGACGCCCGGATATATTGCAGCGGATCGCGATCCAGCGCAAACTGGTTTAGCCGCGAACCAGCGCCCCGAGCCAGCTCCTGCCAAACAGCAGCAGGATCGATCCGATGTAGACGATGGCGCCGACGATGATCAGCACCAACAGCGCGGTCTCGTCACGTAACGCGCCCAGCTCCGCCAGATGCGGTCCGCCAAACCTTGCAGCCGACCAGAGCGCTGCACCGAGCACGGCGGCGGCCATCAGAAACTTCGCGGTTGGCCGCAGCAAGGCGCGATCAAGATCGAGATGCCGGGCA
Source organism: Bradyrhizobium sp. (assembly GCA_025960445.1). Taxonomy (GTDB): domain Bacteria; phylum Pseudomonadota; class Alphaproteobacteria; order Rhizobiales; family Xanthobacteraceae; genus Bradyrhizobium. Next base: position 3,620 of record JAICIT010000392.1, read on the forward strand.
CGGACGGCAAATCCCACCACGAGCAGAAGATTGATCCAGGCGCCAACGGCGGTCGCCAGCGCCAGACCGACCTGAGCCAGCGAGCCCACCAGCGCGATTTTAAGCGCGACGTTGACGGCCACGCCGATCAAGGCCGCCTTCACTGGTGTTGCCGTATCCTTGCGCGCATAGAACGTCGCGACCGCGCTTCGGATCAGCACGAACGGTATCAGCCCCACAGCGTATGCG
>JAICIT010000393.1 GCA_025960445.1 Bradyrhizobium sp.
AGCAACGTCCGCGGGTGCGCCGAGCGGACCCGCGATGACCGATACAACCAACGTTTGTTTTGCTTTTACTCACCTTCTTTCCTAATCAATGCCGTAGCGCCGATCTGTCATACTTGTAGGCCTCGAAGAATGTCTCAATCGCCCCCAGCTCCGCCCTCCCTTGAGGTGTTGCGCAAAGAGATCGACAGCATCGATGAGCAGATGCATCGACTGCTGATGGCGCGCGGCGACATTATCGATCGGCTGATTCAGGTGAAGCAGACGCAGGAGGTCGGGTCAGCGTTCCGGCCGGCGCGCGAAGCCGAAATGATGCGCCGACTGGTGCAGCGCCATCGCGGAATCCTGCCCCTCGACACGGTCGAGAGCATCTGGCGTGTGATCATCTCGACCTTCACCTATGTGCAGGCGCCTTTTTCGGTGCACGCCGACGTTTCGCTCGGCGAATCCGCGATGCGGGATTCCGCACGGTTTCATTTTGGATTCACCGTGCCATACGCGGCGCATTTCAGCGCGCCGGCAGCCGTTGAAGCCGTCGCCAAATCAAAAGGCGATCTGGCGCTGGTTTCGGCTACATCGAGTCGTAACCCATGGTGGATCGCACTCGAGCCGCGCGGCGCGCCGAAGATCATTGCGCGGCTGCCGTTCGTGGAGCGCGCCGATCATCCGGCGGCGCTGCCGGTATTCGTGGTGTCGCGCGTGGCCGATAGCGCCATGGTGACCGAGGTCGAGATGTGGAGCGTGCGCGTTTCCGGGTGGAATGCGGAAATCGCCCGCGCGCTGTCGCCGCTGGCTGAAATCGTCGCGGTACCGGATACGGCTTTCGACGGCGCGGCGCTGTTAGTGTCCGTTGCGGGCCATGGCGGCCTGGAGCGGGTCAAGACCGCCCTGATTGAAGCCGGCGCCTCGGTACGCTCATCGGCCCTCGTCGGCAGCCATGCAACGCGCTATACGGTGCCCCCGAACGGGGCAGCGCAATCCTGAAAAGCCGTCCCGATATTCCGGAGTTGAAGATGTCCCGACCAGTGCCGAATCCCGGCATTCTCGATATTGCGCCCTACACGCCGGGCAAGAGCCCGGTGCCGGAGGCTGGGCGCAAGATGTTCAAGCTCTCGGCCAACGAGACGCCCTTCGGGCCATCGCCAAAGGCAATCGAGGTGTACAAGCAGGCCGCCGCGCATCTGGAGGATTATCCGGAAGGCACGTCGCGGGTGTTGCGCGAGGCGATCGGACGCGCCTTCGGGCTCGATCCGGATCGCATCATTTGCGGTGCCGGCTCTGACGAGATTCTCAATCTGCTGGCACACACCTATCTCGGCCGCGGTGATGAGGCGATCAGCACGAAGCACGCGTTTCTTGTGTATCCGATCGCGACCAAAGCGAACGGCGCCATCAGCGTCGTCGCGCCGGAGACCAATTTCACCGCCGATGTCGACGCGATCCTCAGACTCGTGTCGGCGCGCACGAAGCTTGTGTGGCTCGCCAACCCCAACAACCCCACCGGCACCTATCTGCCGTTCGACGAGGTGAAACGGCTGCGGGCCGGGCTGCCGCCGAATGTATTGTTGGTGTTGGATGCTGCCTATTCGGATTACGTGTCGCGCAACGATTATGAGCTCGGAATTGAACTGGTGGCGACCTCGGACAACACCGTCATGACCCACACGTTCTCGAAAATCCACGGGCTCGCCGCGTTGCGGGTCGGATGGATGTTCGGCCCGGCCAGTATCGTCGATGCCGTGAACCGTATCCGCGGACCCTTCAACGTCTCCACTCCGGCCATGTTAGCGGCGGTCGCCGCGATCGAGGACACCGCGCATCAGCAGATGTCGAAGATCCACACCGATAAATGGCGCAGCTGGCTGACCGAGGAAGTGACAAAACTGGGCCTCACCGTGACACCCAGCGTGGCGAATTTTATCCTGATCCACTTCCCGCTCGAGAAGGGCAAGACTTCGGCCGATGCGGACGCGTTCCTGACCAAGCGCGGGCTGGTGCTGCGCGCGCTGAACAATTACGGCCTGCCACACGCCTTGCGCATGACGATCGGCACCGAGGAGGCCAACCGATTGGTGCTCGAGGGCTTGCGCGAATTCATGGCGCGCAAGTGAGCACGGCTCCGCTGTTCGAAAGAGTTGCGCTGATCGGCTTCGGACTGATCGGCGGCTCGATCGCGCGTGCCGCACGCGAACAGGGGCTCGCGAACGAAATCGTGGCTACCGCACGCTCGGCCAAGACCCGCGCCCGAATACAGGAACTGGGCCTCGTCGACCGCGTGGTGGACAGCAATGCGGAGGCCGCAAAAGGCGCCGATCTGGTGATCCTCTGCATCCCCGTTGGTGCCTGCGGCACGGTCGCGCAGGAAATCGCCGCCGATCTGAGGCCGGACGCGATCGTTTCCGACGTCGGTTCGGTCAAGGCCGCGGTGGTTCGCGACATGGCGCCGCACTTGCCTGGCAGCGCGCATTTCGTACCGGCGCATCCGGTGGCCGGCACCGAGCATTCCGGTCCCGATTCCGGTTTCGCCGAATTGTTCATCAATCGCTGGTGCATCCTTACGCCGCCTGAGGGTACCGATCCAAAGGCTGTGGACAGGTTGCGTGCTTTCTGGGCTGCACTCGGTGCGAAGGTGGAGATCATGACGCCCGATCACCACGATCTGGTGCTCGCGATCACCAGTCATCTGCCGCATCTGATCGCTTATACGATTGTCGGCACGGCGGATGAACTCGGTCAGGTCACATCGTCGGAAGTGATGAAGTTTTCAGCGGGCGGCTTCCGCGACTTCACGCGGATCGCGGCCTCGGACCCGATCATGTGGCGCGACGTGTTCCTGGCCAACAAGGACGCGGTGCTGGAAATGCTCGGCACCTTCAACGAGGATCTCTCGAAGCTCACCCGCGCGATCCGGCGCGGCGACGGCGAGGCGCTGTTCGAGCACTTCACCCGCACCCGCGCGATTCGACGCGGTATCGTCGAGATCGGACAGGATTCGGCGGCGCCCGACTTCGGCCGGCCGCACGCGCATCTGGAGAAAAAGCCTGAGTAGCTTCTCATGCTGCGGCGACTGCAGGCGCTCGCGGTCGCTGGCAGCGATACGCAACCGACGCGCGGGTCAAAACAGCGGCGGTACCATCCCGACCTTCACCGGACCCAGGAAGACTGCGCCATCGACGAAACGCAGCGGAAACGCGCGCGCCTTCTTGCCCTCCAGCATGGCCTCATTGCCCAGCGCATTGATTCCTGCGGCGACACCGATATTGGCATTTTGCTTGACCACCTTGCCGAGACCGGGAATAGCGCGGTCCAGCGCGCCGAAAAGATTATTGATGTCCTGTGTCTTCACACCCGGCGCGACACGATCAAGCGTCGCTTGCGGTACCCCCTCGTCGAGCATTTTTTCGATACCAAGCGCGGGAATGATCTTTTCGATGCCGGCGACCGTCATCTGCAACTCGCCGTCAAGACGCCCGTCTGCCGTGAGCGCGAGCGTGCCGGCGGCGACCGCGACCACGTCGCCCTGCGCAACCCGCGACTGCACGATGTGGATATGGCCGCCCGCGGCCTGCAGTTCGCGAAGCCGTTGCGGCCAGGGCTTTGGCGAAAGATCGTTCAGGCCGCTGAGCGTCGCTCGGACATCTGCGTCGAATGGCTGCGCGAGTAGAGGATGAATTTGCTGCAAGCTTCCCGCTTCGATCTTCAGCGCGGTTTCGATGACAGGACGGTCGGGCGTCGAGTCTTCGGCAAGACGCCCATGCAGTTCGATATGTTTGGCCCGCGCCAGCGGCGCCAGCGCCGAGGCATTAACTCGATCGACCTCCGGGTCATCGAACACGATCGATACG
>JAICIT010000394.1 GCA_025960445.1 Bradyrhizobium sp.
GAGAATATCGGCATGGCCGCGCGGGCCATGGGCAACTTCGCGCTAACCAGGTTGCGCATCGTCAACCCGCGCGACGGTTGGCCAAACGTCAGCGCGCAGCGCGCCGCCGCTGGCGCCGATCACATCCTTGAACGTGTCGAGTTGTTCGACAACGTCGAGCAGGCGGTCGCCGACTGCAAGCTACTGTTCGCCACCACGGCCCGCGCTCATGATCAGGCCAAGCCCGTGGTGGCGCCCGAAGCAGCCGCGCGGGAAATGGCCGGCGAGCTCAATTCCGGCGGCACAGTTGGGATCCTGTTCGGGCGCGAACGTTACGGTTTGCAGAACGAGGAGGTGGCGCTCGCCGACCGCATTATCACCTTTCCGGTGAACCCTGGCTTTGCCTCGCTCAACCTGGCGCAGGCGGTGCTCCTGATCGGCTACGAATGGTTCAAATTGTCAACCGCCGGCGCGCTGCCGTTTGCGATGCCGGAGCGCTCGGAGCGCGCTTCGCAGCACCAGATGCAGGCGTTCTTCGACAATCTGGTGAACGAACTTGATAAGGTCGAATTCTTGCGGCCTGCGGAAAAGCGCGAGACAATGCTGGTCAATCTACGCAACATCTTCACCCGGATGGAGCCGACCAAGCAGGACATGCACACGCTGCACGGCGTGGTGATGGCGATCGCCGAGGGGCGCAAGGGGCCGGCAAAGGGCGGTGTGCTCGATGGCGAACAGGCGACGCGGTTGCGCGCGCTGCTCGCCGAGCATGGCCAAGGTGCGATGCCGTCCGAAAGTGGCACGGTGCGCGGACTGGCGCGGTTGTTGCGACGAAATCCAACGGATGCCGAACGAATCCTGTGGCAGGCGCTGACTACCGATCGCCGTTTCGCCGGACAGTTCAAGCGCCAGACTCCGGTCGGCCGTCACATTCCGGATTTTGTCTCGTTCGTGCACCGCATTGCCATCGAGCTGATCAATCCAAATGAGAACGAGGTGATCGGCAAAGATCGAAACGCACGGCAGTCATGGCTGGAATCGCGCGGCTATCAGGTCATCCGAATGCAGGTCGCGGATGTCGAAAACAATATCAGCGCTGAACTCGATCGGCTGGCGTCAACGATTGCCAACCGCGTCGGATCGTGATGCGCCTCGCACGTGAGTTTGGCATGCTCTTTGCCTGCGATGCTGCACGTCCAAGCCTGAAGGGAGACCACATATGAAACGATCCGACCTCACGGAAAAGCTGCTCGATATCAAGCGAGACAACGGATGGAGCTGGAAACACATCTGCGAAAAAATCGGCGGCTACTCCGAAGTGCTGATCGTCGGCGCCATACTCGGCCAGATGAAATTGACAAAACCACAGGCTGAAAATGCCGGCGAGCTGTTTGGCCTGTCCAAATCCGAAACCGCGATGCTGAACGAGACGCCGATGCGCGGCATGGAAATGCCGCCGACCGACCCGCTGATCTATCGCTTCTACGAACTGGTGATGGTGAACGGCCCGGCGTGGAAGGCGCTGATCGAGGAGCAATTTGGCGACGGCATCATGTCGGCAATCGACTTCGACATGGTGATGGAGCGCCTGCCCAATCCAAAGGGCGACCGGGTCAAGATCACGATGTCCGGCAAATTCCTTCCGTACAAATATTACGGAGCAAGCGGCAACATTCCGGAATACGGGTTCAAGGAAGGCTGAGGAGATGAAGTCGTGATCCGATCAAGTTGACCGGACAGCGATCTACGTGCCCGCCTTCACTTCGAGGATGGCCTGAGCCAATAGCTCGGTCATCTGGGCGTGGACCTGCTCTTCTGTAATGGCAACGCCTTTGGCGTCGAGATCGGCGATCACCTTGCGGACCACGTCCGCGTGGCCGGGTTCCAGGAAATCGGCCGCGACCACATCCTTGGCGTAGGCATTGGCGGCCTCACCGGTCATGCCGAGTTTCTCCGCCACCCAGAGCCCGAGCAGCTTGTTGCGGCGGACCTCGGCCTTGAATTTCTGCTGCTCGTCGAGGGCGAATTTCCTCTCGAACGCTTCCTCGCGCTTGTCGAATGTGGTCATGGTCAAGGTTCCGATTCTGAGGCGAAACGCCAAACTGGCGATTCGTTGCACCAGGCTTCCCGCGCGCCTAAATAACTGCAGTAAGTGACGAAAAACAACAGCCGCAAAGTCGCAGTTGAGACTGTAAAACTGGCCGCCTCGGGTCGGGATCGATTGTGCTGGTTAGGCCAATCGGATAGGTTGGACTCGGGCCGGGTTCTTGTTCTGTTTCCCCTTCCTGGCCTTCACGGCAGCTCCGTCGTGGGTCGCAGTCCCTAGGTCATCCGGAGCACACCAAATTCATGGATTTCAACAACACACGGTACATCCCAATGAGCCGTCGACGCCGCATTTATGAAGGCAAGGCAAAGGTACTCTATGAAGGTCCGGAGCCGGGAACCCTGATCCAGCACTTCAAGGACGATGCGACGGCCTTCAATGCCAAGAAACATCAGGTGATCGAGGGCAAAGGGGTCCTCAACAATCGAATTTCGGAATACCTGTTCCAGCACCTCAACGATATCGGGGTGCCGACGCATTTCATCCGCCGCCTGAATATGCGCGAGCAGCTGATTCGCGAGGTCGAGATCGTGCCGCTGGAGGTCGTGGTGCGGAATGTGGCGGCGGGATCGCTATCGCAGCGCCTCGGAATCGAGGAGGGCACGCAACTGCCGCGCTCCATCATCGAATTCTACTACAAGAACGACCAGCTCAACGATCCCATGGTCTCGGAGGAGCACATCACGGCGTTCGGCTGGGCGACGCCGCAGGAAATCGACGACATCATGGCGTTGGCTATTCGCGTCAATGACTTCCTCACTGGCTTGTTTTTGGGCATCGGGATTCGCTTGGTCGACTTCAAAATGGAATGCGGGCGTCTGTTCGAGAACGAGATGATGCGAATCATCGTCGCCGACGAGATTTCTCCCGATTCGTGCCGGCTGTGGGACATCAAATCGAACGAGAAGCTCGACAAGGATCGCTTCCGGAGGGATCTGGGCGGTCTGCTGGAGGCCTACACCGAAGTCGCCAAACGTCTCGGCATTCTCATGGAAAACGAACGGCCGGCCGGTTCCGGCCCAGTGCTGGTGAAGAGCTGAGGCATACGTGAAGGCGCGCGTTACCGTTACATTGAAGACAGGCATTCTCGATCCGCAGGGCAAGGCCATCGAAGGAGCGCTCAAATCGCTCGGCGTCGATGGCGTCGCCAGTGTTCGGCAAGGCAAGGTGTTCGATATCGAGCTATCGGGCTCCGACAAGGCCAAGGCCGAGGCAACCCTGAAAGCGGCCGCAGACAAGCTGCTGGCGAACACGGTGATCGAGAATTACCGGGTCGAGGTTCTGAGCTAGGCAACTCCGCGCATGAAGTCTGCCGTTATCGTTTTTCCCGGAATCAACCGCGAGCGCGACATGGCGCGCGCACTGCGGCTCGCGTCAGGCCACCAGCCTGCCATGGTCTGGCATGCCGATACATCGTTGCCGAAAGGCACTGATCTCGTGGTGGTGCCAGGCGGATTTTCCTACGGCGACTACTTGCGGTGCGGCGCCATCGCCGCGCGCGCGCCTGTGATGGACGCGGTTCGCGCTTTCGCGGGTGGCGGTGGCCTGGTGCTCGGGGTCTGCAACGGATTTCAAATCCTGTGCGAGGCGGGCCTGTTGCCGGGCGCGCTAATGCGCAATGCGCAATTGAAGTTCGTTTGCCGCGATGTGCATCTGCGGGTCGAGCGATCCGACTCGCCATTCACGCGCGGCTACAACGCCGGGCAGGTCATTCGCGTGCCGATTGCCCACGGCGAGGGCAATTACGAGGCC
>JAICIT010000395.1 GCA_025960445.1 Bradyrhizobium sp.
ATCGGATCGTAACCGAAACCAGCCGTGCCTCGCGGCGGCCAAACCAGCGTGCCATCGGCGCGCGCCTCGACTTCCTCGCAATGGCCGTCAGGCCAGGCGACACAGAGCGCCGAGACGAAATGCGCCTTGCGCTGCGACGGTTGCGTTGCGCCGCGCTCGGCGAGCAGGCGTTCGATCCGCGTCATCGCCGTATTGAAATCCTTGTTCGGCCCCGCCCACCGCGCCGAGAGTATGCCAGGAGCGCCATCGAGAGCGTCGACAACCAGTCCGGAATCATCGGCGAAGGCTGGAAGTTGCGCCGCCTTTGCGGCCGCGACCGCTTTGATCGCTGCGTTGGCGCGAAACGTATTGCCGGTTTCCTCAGGCTCATGGAGCCCAAGCGCGCCGGCCGAGATTGCCTCGACGCCGTGCGGGGCCAGCAGCTCGCGCATCTCGGCGAGCTTGCCGGGATTGTGGGTCGCGATCACCAGCTTGCCGGAGATTCGACGGTGTTTGGTCATGAGCATCTATAACGCGCTGTGCCGGGCTTTTCAGACGGAATTCCAGCAAGACAACCTCTGCAAACTATGCGACCGCCATTTTCTGCAACTCCACCAGCCGCGCCACGCCTTTTCGCGCCAGCGCCATCAGGGCGAGAAACTCATCGTGCGAGAACGGCGTCCTTTCCGCCGTGCCCTGCACCTCGATAAGCCGCCCGTCACCGGTCATCACGAAATTGGCGTCGGTCTCGGCCTCGGAGTCCTCGGCGTAATCAAGGTCGAGCACCGGCGTGCCGTTATATATCCCGCAGGATATCGCGGCCACGTTGTCCCGCAGCACGCTCGTCTTCACCATGTTGCGCGCCTTCATCCAGCTCAGGCAATCGGCCAGCGCCACCCATGCGCCGGTGATCGCCGCGGTGCGCGTTCCGCCGTCGGCCTGCAGCACATCGCAATCGACGGTGATCTGGCGTTCGCCAAGGGCTTCGAGGTTGACCGTGGCCCGCAGCGAACGGCCGATCAGGCGCTGAATCTCAACGGTGCGGCCATTTTGCTTGCCGGCGGCAGCCTCGCGCCGCGTGCGCTCCAAGGTGGCGCGCGGCAGCATGCCGTATTCCGCGGTTACCCAGCCACGTCCCTGCCCCTTGAGCCAAGGCGGCAGCCGTTCTTCCAGCGTCGCTGTGACCAGCACGTGGGTATCGCCGAATTTGACCATGCACGAGCCCTCGGCATACTTGACCACGCCGCGTTCCAGCGACACGGCGCGCAGTTCGTCCGGCGCACGGCGACTTGGGCGCATGGAAATCCTCCAGAAGTTCAAGAAAACGCAATGGCTCGCGGTGCTTGTAGGGGGGCCAACGAGCAGCGGCAAGGCCTTTGCCCACCGTTTCGAGGACATGCCTGCTTGTAACCGGCGGGGGACATCGACAGATTAGGGCAGGTTTAAAGGGAGCACATGGTGGCCCATCACGATCCGATCGGTTTGATCGCGCCGCATGCCGGCCTGGCGCAGCTCAACGAGCGCTCGCGGGACATATTTCGTCAAATCGTAGAGAGTTATCTCGCGACCGGCGAGCCGGTCGGTTCGCGCAACATTTCGCGGCTGATCGCGGTTCCATTGTCGCCCGCATCGGTGCGAAACGTAATGGCCGATCTCGAGCAGCTTGGCCTGATCTATGCGCCGCATACTTCGGCGGGCCGGTTGCCGACCGAGCTCGGTTTGCGGTTTTTCGTCGATGCCTTGATGCAGGTCGGTGACCTTACCGAACCGGAGCGGCAGTCGATCCAGACTCAGCTTGCATCGGTCGGCAAGGCCCAATCCGTCGAGGCCGCGCTTGGCGAAGCGTTGACGCGGCTCTCCGGCTTAACGCGCGCCGCGGCCGTGGTGCTCACCGCAAAATCCAATGCCCGGTTGAAGCACATCGAATTCGTGCGGCTCGAGCCGGAGCGAGCGCTTGTCGTGCTTGTCGGTGAGGATGGACAGGTCGAGAACCGTGTGCTGACGTTGCCGCCCGGGATCCCGTCCTCGGCGCTCACCGAGGCCAGCAATTTTCTGAATTCGCGGATTCGCGGCAGGACGCTCGCCGAAGCGCGGCTCGAGCTTGAGACCGCGCTGGCGCAAAACCGCGTCGAGCTGGATCAGCTGACGCAGAAAGTCATCGCTGCCGGGATCGCGAGCTGGTCCGGCGGTGAGAACGAAGACCGGCAATTGATCGTCCGCGGCCACGCCAATCTTCTGGAAGACCTGCATGCCCTCGAAGATCTGGAGCGCGTGCGATTGCTATTCGACGATCTCGAAACCAAACGCGGCGTGATTGATCTACTGGGGCGCGCCGAACGCGCCGAAGGTGTGCGGATTTTCATCGGTTCGGAAAACAAGCTGTTCTCGCTGTCCGGCTCCTCCACCATCATTGCTCCTTACAGCGATGGCGCCGGTCATATCGTCGGGGTTCTCGGCGTGATCGGGCCTACCCGGCTCAACTATGCAAGGGTGATCCCCACGGTGGATTACGCCGCGCGGATCGTCAGCCGAATCCTCGGCGGGTAATGCCCACTGGCCAAGCTCCAGTGGAGACTTTCATCGCAACCGACCGGTGTCGGCCAGCGTTCATCCGGGAGCCTGGTCGGGGCCGAAGGAACCATGGCGCTTGATTTCGCGCGGCTAAAGCACGATATCCCGGCCAGCAACTCCCCAACTATGCCAGCTATTTTCAAGAGGACAGTCTATGACCGATCCCAACCGGCAGAACGACGACCCGGTGAACCCGACGCAAGGACCGGAGCCCGTCATTTCCAAGCCATACATCATGCCCGATGAGCCGGAAGAGGGATCGGCGGAGGCGCTGGCGAAGGAAGCCGCGGAATCGCGCGATAAGATGCTCCGCACGCTGGCGGAGATGGAAAATCTGCGCAAGCGCACCACGCGCGAGGTGGCCGATGCCCGCGCCTACGGGATCTCCGGCTTCGCGCGCGACATTCTCGACATCGCCGACAATCTGCAGCGCGCGCTGGACGCGGTTCCGGCCGAAGCCAAGGCGTCAGCCGATCCCGGCCTGAAGGCGCTGATCGAGGGCGTCGAACTCACCGAGCGATCGCTGCTCAACACGCTGGAAAAAAACGGCGTCAGGAAATTCGATCCATCGGGCGAAAAATTCGATCCGAATTTCCAACAAGCAATGTATGAAGTGCCCGACCCTTCCGTGCCCCCCGGAACGGTGGTTCAGGTCGTGCAGGCCGGCTACATGATCGGCGAGCGCATCTTACGGCCCGCATTAGTCGCGGTCTCCAAGGGCGGAGCCAAGTCGGACGCCAGACCGCTTGAAAATTGATTTCGATCGCGAGTGATGCGCAGTTGTGGAGCGAGACCGCAAGACCATTTGATCTGAATGCGCTTGACGGGTCCTTCGCGTGACGCGAGCTAACCGCGCGGCTGAATCCCGTCGCGGACGGCGCGGAAACGCGGAAACGCTTGTGTCCACACGTCACGCGGCGCGCTTCCGATCACGCGCAGCGTGGTTTGACCACCGAAGCGAAGCCATTGCACGACGGTCACAGAGGTATTTTCCTTGCCGCTGGTTGCATCGATCCGTGTTTCATAGCCGGGCATCCCATCGATACGGATCGGCTCTGACATCGTGATGCGCGCGTCGCGGACGCCGGGAATGGTGGTCGCGGCCTGCTGGGCAAACCGGCCGCGGTCATCCGGCTGAGCCGGCGCCGCGCCCATGATGCCGATCACCATAAAGGGTGCGGTCTCAAATCCCTTCGTTTCATCGCCGTCGGCGAGAATGATGGCTCCGCCCGGCGCCAGCGTTCGGAC
>JAICIT010000396.1 GCA_025960445.1 Bradyrhizobium sp.
AGGAATATCTCATCGATGAAGTAGACGTACTCGACGCCTTGCCGGCGAAGCTCGTCCACCTCCTGCAGAATCGCCGCTGCGGGACGCTTGCGATAGCTGTTGCGGAAATTGTCCTTTGCGCAAAACGTGCAGCTATAAGGGCACCCGCGCGACGCCTCGACCTCCGCTCCAGGACCCATCGGCGTCGCTTCAAAACGATGATGGTGATGGCTGTGCCGCCGAATCACCTCGTCCGGCCACTGCAGGGGTGGCTGGTCGATGAAAGCCGCGGCCTGTGGTCCTCCGTTGACCTGGATAGCGCCCGCGTCCCTATAGCAAGTGCCGACCACCTGTCGTTCCCCATTTGCGAGGCGCAGCAATGTTGTCTCGCACTCGCCCATTATTATGTAATCGACCCGCAGCTTGGTCAGCGCCGCGCGCGGAGTCGTGGAACCGTGCGGACCGACAGCCACCAGCATGGGTGCGGCATCCCGCAGCGCGAAGGCGAGCTGTTGCGGGACGCGCAGTTCGGGGGGCGCACAGCGCCAGAACAGGTAGGTTGGAGCGGTCGTGATGACGATAATGTCCGGCCCAAACGATTGAAGTTCCGCGGTGATATCGCCGATCGAAAGCCCGAACATGTGGGCGTCGAGCAGCAGCGTCTGGTGCCCTGCCCGTTCCAGCAGTTGTTGCGAAATCCCAAGCTCGAGTGGAAGATGAGGCGATCGGCAACCGAAATAGATACTGCCTTCGTAGCGCCAATCGGGATTGATGAGCGCTACCCGCGTCACAGCCGCAACTCCACAGGCGAAGTCGCGGGGCTGAAGCGCGCTTCCAGCCACTCAAGCAACGACTGAAGTCCCTGCCGAAGCGGAATCCGCGGCTGCCACCCAACCGCCGACTTTAACGCTTCACATCGCGAGACGTACCAAGGCTGGTCACCGGGACGCCATCGATCGAAACTCAGCGAGGGTGCAGCGCCGCGCATCGACGCGATCTGATCGATTAGCTCGAGCAAGCTGATGGCGTTTTCCGTCCCGCCGCCAAGATTGAACACACGGCCGCGTACAGATTCGATGTTTTCCAGGACGGCAATCCATGCCGCTGCCGCATCCGACACGTGCAGCGCATCACGCACCTGCAAGCCATCGCCGAATATGGTGAGGGGTTCGCCGAGGATCGAGCGCAGCATGAAATGCGCCAGCCATCCCTGGTCTTCGGTGCCAAATTGCCGTGGACCGTAGATGCAACTCATCCGAAGCACCGCCGTGTTCATGCCGTACACGCGCGCGTAATCGCGAACGTATTGATCCGCGGTACCCTTCGAACATCCGTAGGGGCTGTAGAAGTCGAGCGGAAAGTCTTCCGCTACGCCGTCCGCCAGGTGCATGTCCACGGGAACGCGACGCCGGCCGACTTGCTTGATGCCACTATCCGGCACCAGACGGCCGTAAACCTTATTGGTGGAGGCGAAGATCATTGGAGCGGAATGATTGTGCACGCGGACCGCTTCCAGCACGTTCAGCGTCCCGCGAGCGTTGATCTCGAAATCCTCGATCGGATCTTCCAGACTATCGGTGACGGCCACCTGCGCCGCCAGATGAAGTATTGCTTTAGCGCCGCGCACGGCCTGAATTACCGAGATCGCATCGCGAACGTCGCCGGTCATGATCGAGACCTGGGCGCCGTGACGCGACTTCAGCCATTGCGCGTTCTCCCGAACGCCGGTTCGCGAAAGATTGTCGAAAGCAACGACCTTCTGTCCGCGCCGGGCTAGCGCATCGGCCAGATTGCAGCCGATGAAACCGCATCCGCCGGTAATCAGGACTGCGCGGTCGAGATGATCGGCTTTCATGCCACCAATCCCCGGCTCTCGAGTTCCTTGGTGGCCTTCTCGACATGATCGTCTGCCATCTGGCCTGCAAGATATTCGGCGAGTTCTTCTAATCCTCGGGTAAATTCGACGCCCGGAGCAAAATTGAGAAGCGCGCGGCTCTTCTCGATATCGGCGAAGCAATGTCTGATATCCCCGGCGCGATATTTGCCGGTGATGTGTGGCTTCAGATCACGCCGGCCCATCACCTTCGCCAGATCGTTGGCCACCGAAAGGATAGACCGGCTCTGACCTGAACCGATGTTGAACACCTCGCCGTCGCATTTGGATTCGAGCGCGAGCTGGCAGGCGTTGGCGACGTCGAGAACGTGCACGAAATCCCGGCGCTGCCGGCCGTCCTCAAATACCATTGGCGAGCGGCCGTTAAGGAGGCGAGCGGCGAAAATGGCAAGCACGCCCGTGTACGGGTTCGATAGTGCCTGTCGCGGCCCATAGACGTTAAAGAAGCGAAGCGCCGCTGCCGGAATGCCATAGGACTTGCCCACCATCAAACAGAGGCGCTCTTGAGCATATTTGTTGAGGGCATATACCGAGCTGAGCGATGGGGACTTTGTCTCGGGTGTTGGCATCGGCACCAACTCCCTGCCGTTTGCGTCCTCCAGTTCCCATCTTGCACTTCGCAAGTGTCGGGTTGAGCGCTCGTCTGGATTAACCAGGCGCTTGGCGCTGTCCCGGCACAGACCCTCGCCGTAAACGCTCATCGAGGACGCGACGACAAGGCGTGCGACCGGCCGCTTAGCCAGAGCTTCGAGCAATGTTGCGGTTCCAATCTGGTTGTTATGCACATACGAGACCATGTCGTACATGCTCTGGCCGACCCCCACAGTGGATGCAAGGTGCAGCACGAGATCTACGCCGCGCAACGCGCGGTCCACCGCCGCCGGATCGGTCACATCGCCGATGATCAGATCGGCTTCGGGATTGAGATATGAGGGCGGCTGGCGCGTTGGCCCGTGAACCTGGGGCGTTAGATTGTCCAGCAGTGTGACTTGATAGCCTGCGTCAAGCAGCACGTCTGAGGTGTGCGAGCCGATGAAGCCTGCGCCACCTGTGATAAGAACTCGCGTCATCCAGCTTCTTTCGTGAGTCTTGGACCAAAGAATCGGATTCAGCGCCCTCAACGGGCCTGAGATCGAAACAGCATGGCGAGGTCATGTGAATGCTCGCGCGGACTGTCTTGTTGGAAAGCCTTGCGAGGTTTGTTCGTTCCTCCGGCGACGTACAAACAACAATTTGGCCTAACATAAATTAATAACGTATGTGAATCGTCAGAAGGCTTTGCCCTTCAGCATCTCAGGAAGGTTGAGGTGAGCGGCAACGGATGCACCGACATCGGCAAAACTGGAGCGCGCACCTATCGCGCGCGAGTTGTCTCCTCCGAGCACCAGCACCGGCACCTGTTCGCGCGTATGATCTGTGCCTTTCCAGGTAGGATCGCAGCCGTGGTCCGCGGTGACGACGAGCAAGTCGCCGGATTCCAAGCGACCGAGGAGTTCCGTCAATCGCTCATCGAATGCTTCGAGCGCCGCCGCGTAGCCCGCGACATCGCGGCGATGTCCGTAGATCGAATCGAAGTCGATAAAATTGGCGAACAGCAATCCACCGTCTCTGAGAGAGTCTAAGCCCTCCAGCATGCGATCGAATAATCTGTCGTTGCCATCTCCCTTCAACACCCTGCCGGTGCTTCGATGGGCGAAAATATCGCCTATCTTGCCAATCGTGACGACGTCGCGGCCCTCCTCCGCGGCAAGATCGAGAATCGTCTTGTCGGGCGGGGGCACCGCATAGTCGCGACGATTGTGGGTCCTGGCATAGGACGATCCCGCTCCGGTGAACGGCCTGGCAATGACGCGGCCGATATTCAGCGGGTCTACAAGTTCGCGCGCGACTTCGCACGTTCGATAAAGCCGCTCCAAGCCAAAT
>JAICIT010000397.1 GCA_025960445.1 Bradyrhizobium sp.
GCATCCGTCAGCGTGGCGCTGCCTTCGGCCGGACTTGAATTCGCATTTGGAATGGCGACGGCCACGCCGGCGTTCTTGCCGGCCTCGGCGGGCCCGTGGAAGTGAGCCGCGGTGGCGGGCCCCGACAGCCCGGAATAGGTAAGCTTCCACGTCAGCTTCTTGCTACCGGGATTGTAGTCGATATCGGCTGTGCCCTTGCCGGCGCTCGTATTCGGCGGCACTTCGGATTTGCCATCCAGAGTAGCCTTCATTTTCTCCGCGAAGGCCGGCCCAGCGAACGTAACGGCTGCTCCGAGCGCAAGCATGGCAAGCATGGTTTTTGTGTTCGTCATGGTTCTCTCCCTTTTGGCGTCGCGTGATGATGTTAGCCTTGAAACAATGAGATCTCGGCCTTATTCCCGCGCGGGGGCCTTAAGGCCCTAAATTTTTCAAGCAGCCTATGGCTGGAATACCGGCCATACTGGTCGGCAGCTAGCGATCGTGGCGAGCTAGCGAAAGTGAAGACGGACCGGTGAATGGCGCGACGTATTTTCCTTATTGTCGCTGTGGCGTGCGCAGCCGCGTTCGCCGTTTTCTGGTGGCTCACGGCAACACCGACAATATCTGCGCTCTCGGCGCCCGCTCCCTCCGCCGATGTTGCGAACGGAATGACAGCATTCAACGCGGGAGGCTGTGCTTCCTGCCATGCCGTGCCCAATCAGCCCGATCGCCTGAAACTCGGCGGCGGTCTGGCGATCAACTCGCCATTCGGGACGTTCTATGCGCCCAACATTTCGTCCGATCCAGTCGACGGGATTGGACGATGGAGCGAGGCAGATTTTGTCCGCGCGGTCACTCAAGGCGTTTCGCCTGAGGGATATCATTACTTTCCAGCTTTTCCCTATACCTCGTATCAGCACGCCAAGACCGAAGACGTTCGCGATCTCTTTGCTTACCTGAAGACGCTTGCACCTGTACCCGGCAAGGTGCGCGATCACGACGTGCCGTTTCCGTTCAATATCCGACGCAACATCGGAATCTGGAAATTGCTGTTCATGGATGGCAAGCCTTTCATGCCTGATGCGGCGCACACGGCAAACTGGAATCGCGGAGCTTATCTGGTTGGCGGTCTCGGCCATTGCGCGGAATGTCACAGCCCGCGGAATTTCCTCGGTGGCATTATCAGCACGCAGCGCTTCGCCGGCGGGCCAAATCCGGAAGGCGAGGGCTGGGTGCCGAACATCACGCAAAAGGGTATCGGCGACTGGAGCGAAAAGGAGATTGCCGATTTCCTTCACACCGGGGAAATGCCTGATGGCGACAGCGCCGGCGGGGCGATGGCGCGAGTGATCAAGAACATCTCGCAACTGAGCTCCGAGGATCACGCCGGTATGGCCGAGTACCTCAAATCGCTGCCGCCGGTCGACGGACCACCGCGACCCCAAAAAACAAAAAAGGACGATTTGCAGGAATAAAGGCGCCTGCCTCAAGCGCGGTGCGGAGTCCGGGTAGGTCCGATTGCGAAGCGAAAAGACCGCGCGCTAGCCGGCGCCGAACGCCTTGAAGGTGATGATCGTATGCGTATCCTGAATGCCGGGAAGGACCTGCACTTTTTCGTTGATGAAGTGCCCGATGTCGGTGTCCTTATCGACGTAGAACTTTACCAGGAGATCATAATCGCCAGCGGTGGAATAGATCTCCGATGCAATCTCGGCTTCGGCGAGCGCATTGGCGACAATGTACGACTGGCCGAGTTTGCACTTGATCTGGACAAAGAAAGGAACCATCGCTGTCGTCTCCGAAAGGCATCGCGCTGCGAGCACTAGAGCAAACAAGGGGGCGCCGTGGCAAGCGAACTTGCTGCCAATAACGCGGCGCGCTAGGACAAAACATGATCCGGACGCCAAGGCTGAAACCGATGCGGGCACGGCGATGACAACGCCGATCGCGGTCACCGTCGCCGGTTCGGATTCGTCCGGCGGCGCTGGTATTCAGGCCGATCTCAAGACGTTTGCCGCGCTTGGCGTGTACGGCGCCTCGGTGATCACGGCGCTGACTGCGCAGAACACGGCCGGCGTCAGCGCCATTCATGACGTGCCGGCCGAGTTCGTGACCGCGCAAATCGATTCGGTTTTTAGCGATCTCGATGTCAATGCGGTCAAGATCGGGATGGTGGCGCAGGTGGCCACCATCGACGCGATCGCCGCGGGACTCGCGCGCTGGTCACCAAAGCACGTGGTGCTCGATCCGGTGATGGTGGCAACATCGGGCGATCGGCTGCTTCCCGAAGCGGCTGTCGCAGCGTTGCGCACGAAGCTAATTCCGCGCGCCTCTTTGATTACACCGAACCTCCCCGAGGCCGCCGCGCTTCTCGACGAGCCGGTTGCCGAGAGCGAGGCAGAAATCGAGAGTCAGGGCAAGCGCCTGTTGCAGATGCGCTGCCCCGCCGTGCTGATCAAGGGCGGGCACGGGAAGGGCGCGGAGAGTATCGATTACCTCATCACCGCTGGCGGCATTGCTGCGTTCGCTGCGCCGCGCATAGCCACCAGGAATACCCACGGCACCGGATGCTCACTGTCATCCGCGATCGCCGCCGGCCTTGCCAAGGGCGAGGAAATGGAAACGGCTGTGCGCAACGGCAAGGCCTGGGTCAGCGCCGCCATTGCCGCGGCCGATCGCCTCGGCGTCGGCCACGGGCACGGGCCGATCCACCATTTTCATCGGTTTTACTGAACCCGCATTTGCCGGAACGCATGCGAGTCGATGGATGGTCTGGTCATCGGGCTGTCACGGGATTCTGTTAGCTGCTGCTCATGGGAACTGCCGATGAGTGAAGCGCGTTCTGAACGACGCTTTCGCAGCTTGTTTATCTCCGACGTGCACTTGGGAGCCCGGGGCTCGCAAGCCGAACAGTTGCTCGACTTTCTCCGTAGCCATGATGCCGAAACCATCTATCTGGTTGGCGATATCGTTGACGGCTGGGCGCTGCAATCGAGCTGGTACTGGCCGAAATCACACAACGAATTCGTGCAGAAAATGCTGCGCAAGGCGCGCAAGGGCACCAGGCTCGTTTATATCCCGGGCAATCATGACGAGTTCCTGCGGAATTACTACGGCACGCATTTCGGCGGCATCGAGGTCGTCGAAACCGCGATCCATGTCGGCGTCGACGGCCGAAAGTACCTGGTGATGCATGGCGATATTTTCGATCTGGTGGTTCAGAACGCGCGCTGGCTCGCCCATGTTGGCGACAAGGCGTATTATCTCGCTATCCGGATGAATCGGGTGGTCAACTTCTTTCGCCGCGCGTTCGGCGTGCCTTATTGGTCGCTGTCGCAATGGGCCAAGCTGAAGGTCAAGAACGCGGTCAACTATATCGGTGCGTTCGAACAGACGCTCGCCGCCGAGGCGCGGCGTCACGGCGCGGATGGCGTTATCTGCGGCCACATTCACTGCGCCACGATGCGCGACGAGCAGGGCATCCGGTACATGAACTGCGGCGATTGGGTGGAAAGTTGCACCGCGCTTGTCGAACACGAGGACGGGCGGTTTGAAATCATTACCTGGACCGATCCGATGCGTCGCGCCATTCCCGTGACGTGGGCAACAGTGCGGGCCGCCTGATGCGGATCTTGGTCGCGACCGACGCGTGGCATCCCCAAGTCAATGGCGTGGTCCGGACTCTGAGCATGATCGCCCAAGCCTCAAAGAGCCTCGGCGTGGAGGTCAGCTTTCTTACTCCCAATTCGTTTCGCAGCTTTCCAATGCCAAGCTACCGGGAATTGCGCGTCGCAATGCCGTCTCAC
>JAICIT010000398.1 GCA_025960445.1 Bradyrhizobium sp.
GAGGCTCGCTGCGGGATTGCGCAAGATGGGTTTGCAAAGCGGAGACCGGATCGCGCTGCTGCTCGGCAATCGTATCGAGTTCGTGCTTGCGCTGTTTGGCGCGGCGCATCTCGGCCTCGTCACAGTTCTGCTCAGCACGCGCCAACAGAAGCCGGAAATTGCCTACGTGCTGGGTGACTGCGGTGCCAAGCTTCTGATCCACGAGGCAGGCCTGGTCGATCGTTTGCCGGATGCGCGTGACGTTCCGGACCTGCTGCACCGGCTTGCGGTCGACGACGACCAGAGCATTTCGCGCTTCTCCGAATTGATGGACAACGCACCTCTGCAGCAGCCCGCCACCGTGTCGGAAGAAGACACCGCGATGATCCTCTACACGTCCGGCACAACCGGCCGACCCAAAGGCGCAATGCTCGCCCATTGCAACATCATTCATTCCGCGATGGTCTATCAAGCTTGCATGGAGCTGAAAGCCACCGACCGCTCGATCGCCGCGGTCCCGCTCGCGCATGTGACGGGCGTGGTTGCCAACATCATGAGCATGACCCGTTGCGCGGGCGCGCTGATTATCGTCGCGGAGTTCAAGGCGGCGGATTACCTCAAGGTCGCCGCGCGCGAACGCGTGACCCAGACGGTAATGGTCCCAGCCATGTACAATCTTTGCCTGCTGCAGGCGGATTTCGACGATTACGACCTGTCGTCCTGGCGGATTGGAGGCTACGGCGGCGCGCCGATGCCGATCGCGACCATCGAGAAATTATCCGCGAAGATCCCCGGCCTCAAGCTCATCAACGCCTATGGCTCAACCGAAACCACCTCACCATCAACCATCATGCCGCCGGAGTTGACAGCCGCGCATCTCGACAGCGTCGGCCTGCCATGTCCGGGCGCGGATATTATCGTCATGGACGCGAACGGCCGCGAGCTTCCACGCGGAGAAATCGGCGAGATCTGGATTCGCAGCGCTTCGGTCATCAAGGGCTACTGGAACAACCCGGCGGCAACAGCCGAGAGCTTTACCGCCGGCTATTGGCACTCCGGCGATCTCGGTTCAATCGACGAAAACGATTTCGTGCGCGTGTTCGATCGCCAGAAAGACATGATCAACCGGGGCGGGCTCAAGATTTATTCCGCCGAAGTTGAGTCGGTGCTTGCTGGTCATCCCGATGTCCTTGAGAGCGCGGTGATCGCGAAGCCGTGCCCGGTGCTGGGCGAACGCGTCCACGCGGTGATCGTCGTTCGCAACGCCAAGGCGAGCGAACACACCCTGCGCGTCTGGTGCGCCGAGCAGCTCTCCGATTACAAGGTGCCGGAGACGATGGTGCTGACGACGCTGCCGCTGCCGCGCAACGCCAATGGCAAGGTGATGAAGCGGCAGCTTCGCCAGCACTGGGCTCAGGCGCAGACATAGCAACGGGGTGTCTATTCGCGATCTCGCCGCCTTCCGGCCGGTTTTGACGCGGCTTTCGCCGGGTTTAACACCTTGATCCGGCTGACTTTGCCTTGCCAACGCCATATCGCTAGAGTATCGCCCGCCACGTGGGATCGGGCGTCTGGTCGGCCAGCGAATTTGGCTCACGTCCATCGGGCATGGGAAATCTTTAAGTGTCTGAACTATTTGACGAAGTCGACGAGGAAGTACGTCGCGAGCAGCTCAAGAAGCTGTGGGATCAATATTCGATCTTTATAATTGCCGGCGCGCTGCTGATCATTGCCGGGGTCGGCGGCTGGCGCGGCTATCAGTATCTGGAGGCCAAGAAGGCCGCTGAGATGGGCGCGGCCTTCGACAAGGCGATCGAGCTCTCCGAACAGAACAAGCATAGCGAGGCGGAAGCGGCCTTCAATGATGTGGCCGCCAAAGCGCCGTGGGGCTATCGCATGCTGGCGCGGATGCGCGCAGCGGCCGAGGCGGCAGCCACCGATCCGCAAGCGGCGGCGAAGATGTACGAGGACATTGCCGCGGACGGCAGCGTCGGTGCGGACATGCGGGAGCTCGCAAAAATCCGCGCTGCTGGCCTGATGCTCGAAAAGACCAGCTATCCGAACATGGTCACGCGTCTTGAGCCGTTAGCCGCGCCGGGCGCGACCTTTCGCCATACCGCACGCGAGCTGCTGGCGTTGTCCGCCTGGCACGCCAACGACCCCGCGGCCACAAGGAAGTGGCTGGACGTAATCGCCAGCGACGGCGAGACGCCGCCATCCCTGCGTTCCCGTGCCGAGGCCCTGCAGGCGCTGCTTCCACCAGTCGCGAAGAGCTGAACATCATGCGCCGCTCGCAACGCCTGATCGCAGCTACGGTGCTTGTTGCTCTCTCCGGCGCGCTGGCTGGCTGCTCCAGCAGCATCTCGAACTGGGACCCGAGCGATCTGCTCGATTTCCTCGACACCAAGAAGAAGTTGCCCGGCGAGCGCAAGCCCGTCTTCCCCGATGGCGTGCCCGGCATGGAACAGGGCGTGCCGAAGGAATTGTACAAAGGTGCGGCGCAAGAGCAGCTCAACCAGCAGAACGCCGATGCCGCGGCTGCTGCCGCCGCCGCTCCGGTCGAGGAGCCGAAATCGAAACACGCCGCGAAGTCCAAGGCCAAGGGCAAGCCGCCGGCTGCGGCTCGCGCCGCGCCTGCGCAGGACACGGCCGCCGCGCCGGACGCCGACGCCGTTCCCGAGGAGGACGGCAGCACCGCCGCTGCCCCGCAGGCGCCGAAGCCGAAGCGCATCGCCCGCAAGCGCACGACAGCACCGCCGCCCGATCAGACCGACGCGCAACCGGCCCCGCCGGCTCAATCGGCGCAGCAACCGCAGCAACAGCCGCAACAATCGGCGACGCCATTTCCGGCCCCGCTTCCCGGCGGGACCTTCACGCGCTGATCGTTTATGCCTTTCACCATCGCCATCATCGGCCGGCCCAACGTCGGCAAATCGACGCTGTTCAACCGGCTGGTCGGGCAGAAGCTTGCGCTGGTTGACGACGAACCCGGCGTGACCCGTGACCGCCGCGAAGGCGACGCGCGTCTCGGCGATCTCGAATTCACCATCATCGATACCGCGGGTCTCGATGAAGGCGCGAAGGGCTCGCTGACCGCGCGGATGCAGGAGCAAACGGAAGCCGCGATCGGCCTTGCCGACGCGCTGATGTTCGTGATCGACGCGCGGGCGGGGCTGACGCCGAATGATAGCGCATTCGCGGACTTTGCCCGCCGCGCCAACAAGCCGGTGATCCTGGTCGCCAACAAGAGCGAGGGCAAGCAGGGCGACGCCGGGGCGATGGAGGCCTACGCGCTTGGCCTCGGCGAGCCGGTCCAGATCTCGGCCGAGCACGGCGAGGGCCTGAGCGAACTCTATGACGCGCTGCGCGGCTTGATGCCCGATGCAACCGACGAGGGCGAGGCGTTCGACGATGATGAGGTCATCGATTCTGATGAGGAGATCGCCAAGCGCCCGATCCGCGTTGCCATCGTCGGCCGTCCCAACGCCGGCAAGTCGACGCTGATCAATCATCTGCTCGGCGAGGAGCGGCTGTTGACCAGCGCCGAGGCCGGGACCACGCGCGATTCCATTTCCGTGGAGATCAATTGGCAGGGCCGTGATTTTCGGGTGTTCGACACCGCGGGCCTGCGGCGTCGCTCGCGGATCGAGGCAAAGCTGGAGAAGCTCTCGGTCGCCGACGCGCTGCGCGCGGTGCGCTTCGCCGAGGTCGTGGTGCTGATGATGGACGCGCAGAACAAGTTCGAGGAACAGGACCTGCGCATCGCCGACCTGATCGAGCGCGAGGGCAGGGC
>JAICIT010000399.1 GCA_025960445.1 Bradyrhizobium sp.
CGCGCGCAAATTCCCTTCGATCCGGCCGATCTGGGCTTGAACGGCGCTGTTCTCGCGCATCGCCTTGATGCCGACGGATTCCTTGCCGCGGGCGAGATCAATCGCTGCGTCCAGCGTGGCGCGCGCGACGCCGAGTGAGACTGCGGCGAAGCCGAGCCCAAATAAAGTGTAGGTACTGAGCTTGTACAGCGGTCCGTCTTCGCGACGCGCGGTCGGTTCATCACGTAGCGCTGCGAATCTCTCGGGAATGAACAGGTTTTCAACCGAGTAGGAGTCAGTACCGGTGCCGTTGAGGCCGATCACGTCCCAGACGTCGTACGTCGTGGCGCTGGTCACCGGAAACAGGATGGTACGCACTTCCGGCGCGCCGTTCGGCTTTAGCCGCGCCGACCCATTCGCTTCGACGATCCTGACGTGGGCGCCAAGCCAGCCCGCCTGGCGTGAACCGCTAGCAAAATCCCACCGCGCATTGGCGTGATATCCGCCCGGCACCACTCGGACCTCGTTGGCGATCGCTCCCCAGGCCAGAACGCCTGGCGGCGTATTGAAAATTTCATGCGCAGCATCGGCGTCGAGATAGGCGGCTACCATCGCGCACACAGAACACTGGCCAAGGCACCACGCCGTGGACGCATCAGCTTTCGCGATCTCTTCCAGCATCTGCATGAAAATTTCGGGCGGCGCTTCGGCCCCGCCGAGGCTCTGCGGCAGCAGTGCCCGGTACAGCCCGTTATCGATCAAGGCGGAAACCACCGGCTCGGTAAGGCTACGGCCGCGCTCGATCTCGTCGGCTTCGCGAGCGATCAGCGGCGCCAGCGTGCGGGCACGTTCGACCAGTCCGAAACCGGGAAGCTTGTTCATGCGTTTCCCTCGCCGTTTTTGGCTGTTCTGGTTTGGCAAACGCGCAATGGTGGGCCATCCGCCGCGACGGATCAAGATGGTGCAAGCGTGGTGTGTGCGAAGCCGATGCTCGATCAGCGCTTTCCAATGCGGCTATTGCAGGGCCGAACAGTCATGCCTGTCTAAAGCGGGTCTGCAGCAGCGGGTCCGCCTGGACTGACGGGCAGCAATTCATCAGCTATCGACTTTTAGCGCGGCAATGAAAGCTTCCTGCGGGATGTCGACCTTGCCGAACTGCCGCATTTTCTTCTTGCCTTCCTTTTGCTTCTCCAGAAGCTTTCGCTTGCGCGTGATGTCGCCGCCGTAGCACTTGGCGGTCACGTCCTTGCGAAGCGCGCGAACGGTTTCGCGGGCGATCACCTTGCCGCCGATCGCCGCCTGAATCGGGATCTGGAACATATGCGGCGGGATCAGTTCCTTCATCTTCTCTACCATGGCGCGGCCGCGCCCCTCGGCTCGCTGTCGATGCACCAGCATCGAGAGCGCGTCCACGGGCTCGTTGTTGACCAGGATTTGCATCTTGACCAGATCGGCCGGCTTGTAGTCGGTCAGGTGGTAGTCAAACGAGGCATAGCCCTTGGAGACCGACTTCAGACGATCGTAGAAATCGAACACCACTTCGTTCAGCGGCAGCTCGTATTTCACCATCGCGCGATTGCCGACATAGGTGAGCTCTTTTTGCGCGCCGCGCCGGTCCTGGCACAGTTTGAGAACGCTGCCGAGATATTCGTCCGGTGTTAGTATCGTGGCTTCGATCCACGGCTCCTCGATTTCGGCGACCTTCACCACGTCCGGCATGTCAATGGGATTGTGGATCTCGATTACCTGCCCATCCGTGAGATGCATCTTGTAGATCACCGACGGTGCGGTCGCGATCAGATTGAGATCGAACTCCCGCTGCAACCGCTCCTGGATGATTTCGAGATGCAGCAGACCGAGGAAGCCGCAGCGGAAACCAAATCCCAATGCGGCCGAGGTTTCCATTTCGAATGAAAAGCTGGCGTCATTGAGCCGCAATTTTCCCATCGCTGCTCGCAGCGTTTCGAAATCGTCGGCATCGACTGGAAACAATCCGCAGAACACCACCGGGATGGCCGGCTTGAAGCCCGGCAGCATGTCGCTGACCGGCTTGCGATCATCGGTGATGGTGTCGCCGACGCGGGTGTCAGCCACTTCCTTGATCGCAGCGGTGATAAACCCGATCTCGCCCGGGCCGAGCTCCTCGATCTGCTGCATCTTCGGCGTGAAGAAACCGACGCGCTCGATATCGTAAGCGGCGTTGGTCCCCATCATCCGGATGCGCTGCCCCTTCTTGAGCACGCCATCGACAATGCGCACCAGCACCACCACGCCGAGATAGACGTCATACCAGGAGTCGACCAGCAACGCCTTGAGCGAGGCGTCACGGTCGCCCTTCGGCGGAGGCAGCCGATGCACAATAGCTTCCAGGACCTCGTCGATGCCGAGACCCGTCTTCGCCGAGATCATCACCGCATCGGACGCGTCGATCCCGATCACGTCCTCGATCTGCTGCTTGACCTGCTCGGGTTCGGCTGCCGGCAGGTCGATCTTGTTGAGGACGGG
This sequence comes from Bradyrhizobium sp., assembly GCA_025960445.1. Lineage (GTDB taxonomy): Bacteria > Pseudomonadota > Alphaproteobacteria > Rhizobiales > Xanthobacteraceae > Bradyrhizobium. Next base: position 2,485 of record JAICIT010000399.1, read on the forward strand.
GACGATCTCGTGCCCGGCGTCGATCGCATGATAGACGTTTGCCAGCGTCTGCGCCTCGACCCCTTGGCTCGCATCGACGACCAGCAGCGAGCCCTCGCACGCGGCCAATGACCGCGAAACCTCATAGGCGAAATCGACGTGGCCGGGGGTGTCGATCAAGTTGAGGATGTAAGTCTGACCGTCCTTGGCCGAATAGCTCAGCCGGACCGTCTGCGCCTTGATGGTGATGCCGCGCTCGCGCTCGATATCCATCGAATCGAGCACCTGGTCCTTCATCTCGCGCGCCTGCAAACCGCCGGTTGTTTGAATCAGGCGGTCGGCGAGCGTCGATTTGCCATGGTCGATATGCGCAACGATGGCGAAGTTGCGGATGTTCGAAATGGGGATGGATGTCATGGGCGCGAGATAGCATTCGCGCCCCGGTGCGGCAACCATAATGCGCTGTTTTTACGGCACGTCACCGCGATAGTACGAAGTACTTGGCGTAGGACAAGCCATTGCAGATGAAAGGATGTAGATGGCCGGGACAAGCCCGGCCAACAGAGGAATCTCGCGCGAATTGTCGTGCGTTGTGTTTTCTGCCCGCTTCATCACACCAGCTATGCCGAATAGGTCTGTGTGCTCTATGGCGTGATATTTCCATTTGCGTCTTGGCCGGGCTCCATCCACGTTCTTCCTGATTCAACTGCGACGATGTTCCATTCGGAATTGCCGGTCCGTATGTAGGCCGTGGACCGCCCCTTTCACGCCAAGCTGATTCCACTTCTCGCCAAAACACGCTACGCAGATGGCCATGACAAGCGCCTCGTTTTTGCCAGCGGCTTCGCGTTCGCGCCACAGGTTGCGGATGCGTCGGCTCGCGGCGTGGCTGGTCGCGTGCGCCCGCTATCGAAGGAGCGGGTTGTTTCTGGTGATCGGGTTTGCCACCGCGCATGTGGCGCTTTGGACTTTGATCCTGATCAAGCTCAAGGCGGCCCAGGACATCCATATGGATGTCGCCGAAGCGTTTGGCTGGGGCCAGAAATTCCAGCTCGGATATGGCAAGCATCCGCCGCTCGCGGGCTGGATCGCCGGACTCTGGTTCAAGGTCTTTCCGGTCGCCGACTGGGCGACTTACGCGCTCGCCATGGCGACGCTCGGCTGCGGTCTGGTGATCTGCTGGCTCATCAGTCTGCGCGTGGTCGATCGACGCCGGGCCTTCTTTGTCGTGGTAATGCTCGCGCTGTATCCGATCTTCAATTTCAAAGGATTCAAATACAATCCCGATCTGCTGCA
>JAICIT010000400.1 GCA_025960445.1 Bradyrhizobium sp.
AGCCGCTCAGAAACTGTAAAGCCGCGCTGGATTGTCGACCAGAATCTTCTTCCTGATTGCGGCATCCGGCGCCCATATCGGCAGCTGATTGAGCAACCGGCCGTCATCGATTTGAAACAACGGCGTCACGTCGGTGGGCTTCTTGCCGGGTGGGGTGACGGAATTTGGATGCGGCCAATCGGTCCCCCAGATGATGCGATCGGAATTAGCCGCAATCAGCGCCTTTGCAAGCGGGGCCGCGTCGGGATAATCGGGCGCTAGCTTGGAGGCGCGGTAGGCGCCCGAGATTTTTACATATGCCTTGCCTGACTTCACCAGTTCGAGCAGATCCGAAAAACCGGGCTGCTCCACCCCAAGCTCTGCCTGCGCGCCGCCGAAATGATCGAACACGACCGGCACCGGGGAAGTGGCGACGAGGTCCTTGATTGCCGAGATCATCGGAAGGTTGGTGTAGAGCTGAACATGCCAGTTGCGGTTCTTGACGCGCTCGGTAGCGGCCTGAAACCGCGGACGGCCAATGGATGGATCATTCACGCCGCCGGTGGCGAGGTTGAGTCGGACACCTCGAATTCCGGCCTGGTTCATGGCATCGAGATCGCCCTCCGGCGTCTTCTCATCGATTACGGCAACACCCCGCGCGGTCGGCCCCCGCGCCTTCATGCCGAACAGCGTGGCGGAATTGTCCGTGCCGTAGACGCTTGGGGTGACGATCACCACGCGATCGATATGCAGCGCCTTGTGCAACGCCGTCATCTCCTCGGGCGACGCCGGCTCGGGTGTGTAGACCCGGCCCGAGAAGAACGGAAACTTCTCCGGGTCCGCGTGAATATGGGTGTGGCAATCGCAGGCGCCGGCGGGAACGTCAAAATTCACCGGCGTAGCTGGTTGCGAGGGGCTGGCGACAGCGTTTCGGTTTTGCATGGCAATTCCGGCCGCAATGGAGGTCAAAAGAACACTGCGTCGCGTCAGCATCGGTTTTCTCCCTTTGTGCGCTATGTGTTTCTGGTTTCGGCGCTTGGGAAAACCTACCACGTCCCCGGCGACGTATGCACCGCAAATCATGAGAGCGGCTCTATCGCCCCGACGGCGTTCGCAAGCCATGCCAGGCGTCGCGCACCTGATGATAGTGAACCTCGGGCAGATAGTCTGGTGTGTTGAGCGCGAGCGTTTTGACGTCGAGCCGGCCTACCGCGCTGAGGAGCGTGTAGGAGGCGATTACGCGATCGCGTTGCGCGCCAATCAGCCGGGCTTTCGCCGAGATCAGGTCCGCCTGCGAGTTCAACACGTCGACTGTAGTGCGTTGCCCGCCGGCAGCTTCTCTCTGGACCCCCTGCAGGGCGAGGGTCGCAGCGCGCACCTCGGATTCCGCGGCCGTCACCGCAACCTTGGCGCCTTCATTGGCAACCCAGGCGCCGACCGCAGCGGTGCGCGCCTGATTGCGGACCTGGTCCAGCACCAGCCGGCTTTGCGCCGCCAGTTCCTTGGCCTGCCGGGTTTGCGATGCCCCGGTGCCGCCGTCGTAAATCGGAGCGTTCATCTGCGCGATGACAGAAGCCTGGTCGGTCCTAAGCGTGCTGATCGTGGGGTCGGCCTCGCTGCTGTGGCTTGCGCTGCCCTGCACGGTGATTGAGGGCAGCAGACTGCTTTCCGCGACATTGATTGTCGTTGCGGCGACATCAACATCGAACCCGGCCGCCATCACAGCCGGATGCTCCTTGAACGCGAGAGCGATTGCGTCCTCGCGGCTGCGCGGGGCGAACCGGTCCACGTTTTCGACCGGGCGCAACTGCGACGGCGGGCTGCCTATCACCTGGGTGTAGGTTGCCTGGCTGACCGCGAGATTGACCTCGGCCGCGTTCAACTCGGCGAGGCCACGGCTGAGCCGCGCTTCAGCCTGCGCAGTATCGGTGGGGGTCACGTCGCCGGCGTTCAGTCGCTTTTGGGTGATGCCGACTGTTTCCCGCAAGAAGGCGACGTTAGAGCGCTGCGCTTCAACCAGTGACTGATTGGCCAGCACGTTGCTGTAGGCCGTGGCTGCATCCAGCAGCACGCCCTGGCCGACATTGCGCAACGCCTCGCGCCCCGATCGCACCTGCAATTCCGCCACCCGGACGCTATTGGCGGTTTTGAACCCGTTGAATAGCGTCTGTGTCACGGTGACGCCGATGGTCCAGGGCTTCAGGGTCGCCGATTGAATCGTATTGTCCGGCAGCAGGTTGCGAACGGCCTGCAGACCGCCGCTGAGGCTTGCAACGATCTGAGGCCGGTAGCCGGACAGCGCCTGCGGGACGTTCTCATCGGTCGCGCGTTGGCGCGCCCGTTCGGCATTGAGCTGCGGATTGGTTTGATATGCTTTGGCCAGGGCTTCCGGGAGCCCTTCGCTCTGGGCTGAGGTGGCGGCAAAGCTGGCGCAGGTTGCAAAGCCGAGACAAATGCCCGATCGGAGCAAGCGCCTCGCTATCTGGCCAACTTTAGCGGCACGCCCAATCATATAATCCCGCAACAATCCGGCCGTCCGCTGCGCCGACGGCCCCGATATATTCACCTGTTTAGAGGGCGGTGCCTCCACAGGCAAACCACGGCTCACGGAAACCCCATGATTCTCCTCGTTCGCTACGCCTCGGCCGGACGAATATCGAGCAAACATGCGCTAAGCTTGCTACGGGGTCCGATTCCGGGCACCGGATATCGCATCGACCAGGGTTGAACGTGACGCCTAAACTGTTTTCCAACCCGGAAGCGATTGCGGACCACATCGTTCGCGACGTCGGGCCCAATCTGGTAGTCGGACTACCGCTCGGGCTTGGCAAGGCGAATCACATCATCAACGCGCTGTACGCGCGCGCCGTCGCCGATCGCAGCATCAGCCTGACCCTGTTTTCCGCCCTGACCCTGGAAAAACCAAAGCCGACGAATCTGCTGGAGCGGCGTTTCATCGACCCGGTCATCGAGCGGTTGTTCGGCGCTTATCCTGATCTCGCCTATGCCGATGCGGTGCGAAAGGATGAACTGCCGCCCAACGTCAAAGTGATCGAGTTCTTCTTTCTGGCCGGAAGGTGGCTGCACGTGCCCTTCGCGCAGCAGCATTATATCTCCGCCAACTATACGCATGCCTCGAGCTACTTGTTGGCGCGTGGGCTTAACGTCGTCACACAATTAGTGGCCAAGCGCGTCGTCAATGGAGTTACGCGTTATAGCCTGAGTTGCAACACCGACACCACGCTCGACGTATTGCGCGCCCGCGCGGAAGGCCGAGCCTCGTTCAAGCTGATCGGGCAGGTCAACTCGGAACTGCCGTTCATGCCCGGCGATGGCGACCTCGAGGGCGAACAATTCAGCGCGATACTCGACAGCGCCGCGGTTGATTTTCCCTTGTTCGCGCCGCCTTCAGAGCCGATCAGCGACACCAGATACGCCATCGGTCTTCACGCATCGAGCCTCGTGCGCGACGGCGGTACGCTCCAGATCGGAATCGGACAGATCGGCGACGCTCTGGCGCACGGCCTGATCGTGCGCCACCGGGAGAATGAGCAATTTCTGGAGATCATGAAGCGGCTGACACCCGGAACTGAACAGCTTTCTGCATTACAGGCAGGACGGTTCGAACAAGGTCTTCATGGCGTCAGCGAAATGGTGACCGAAGCCTTTTTGGGCCTGATCGACGCGGGCATTCTCACCCGCGAAGTCGATGCAGCCGTACTGCACGGCGCGTTCTTTCTCGGACCAAAATCCTTCTACCGCGCGCTGCGCGAAATGA
>JAICIT010000401.1 GCA_025960445.1 Bradyrhizobium sp.
CTGTATTTCCGCTGGTGTCGCCCATATATAAGTCGGACGTTATCCCCCGCCAAGGGCGTTCCGGCGGCGAGCCCGAGACGTCAACCTTATGCTGAACGACATCTACAATAAGCGAATCATCGAACTGGCAGGCAACATTCCTCGAATCGGGCGGCTCGCCGCACCGGACGCCAGCGCCACGGCGCATTCCAAGCTGTGCGGCTCGACCGTGAAGGTCGACCTCAAAATGGAAGGACCTGTGGTCACTGATTTTGCGCATGACGTGAAGGCCTGCGCACTGGGACAGGCCTCCTCCTCCATCATGGCGCGACACGTGGTCGGCTCGAATGCGGACGAACTTCGGCAGTTGCGCGAGACCGTGCGCAAGATGCTAAAGGAAAACGGCAGCCCGCCCGAGGGCAAATGGAGCGAAATCGCCCTGCTCGAGCCGGTGCGCGACTACAAGGCCCGGCATGCGTCGACCATGCTGACCTTTGACGCCGTGGTCGATGCGATCAACCAGATCGAGGCCAAGGCAAAACAGCCGGCGTCAGCTCAGGGTTGAGCGTGCTACTTGGCCGGCGCGGTCTTCGCAACGCTGCCCGTGGGAGCCAATGCTTCGGCCGTCTTGGTGGATTTCGACGATTGTGAATCTGTGGCGACGTCCGCCGCGCTGCCAACAAAGCGATCCTGGACCGGTTTTGTGACGAGCCCCGCCACTGGGGTGTTGGGAATGTCAAACCGCGGAAGCACCTCGGCAACCGCGTCGGTGGTCGTAAGGTTCGTCAGCCGCAATTCGTCCCGCGATAATTCGTGCAGGTCTTCCCACGGCGGCACGTTGAGCGACAGCGACAGCAAATCGCCCGCGCCACCCATATCAAAGGTGTATTTGGCGAGTCGGCCGATGTCGCGTTCCACAATCATCATGTCCTGGGCGGTGTAGCTGGCCGCCTTGGCATCGTCGGCACGATCCCCCATCCAGATCTGATGCACGCGGACATGCGCGCGATCGGGCACGTAACGCGTTTTGCCCGACAGGAGCAGATATACGCACATCGATTCACAATAGGCCGCCGGATCAATGGTGGCGCGCTGGCCTTGTCCGGAGTCTGCGTACACGCTGATGCCCACCGTGGTCAGAAGGCCCAAGTTCCGCCAGCGCCGTCCCAGCGCGATCGAGTCGTTGACGGAGCCCCCGCTTGAATCCAGTACAACGGTCGCGCCGCCGAGCTGGCGTCCGCGCGCAAAGTCGTCAAAATCCTTCGGACTGTCCGCGGTCACGATACCGACAGCGCTGACCCAGCCCCGACAATTGGGTTGGCACCCGACCCAGCTAAATCGCATCGGCAATTTACGCTGCTCAAGAGTCGCACCCGCGCGCGCCGAACCGACTTGCGTAGCGATAATACCGGGCAATGCGATGCAAATCGCGGCGGCGGTGAGCAGTGCCCATCCGCGAAATCTAAGCGAACTTCCGAGTCTCAATTTGGATCCCTTCCCCGCACGCCGAAACGATCTGGCAATGGCCCCACGTGAACGCCGCGATTCGCTTAATGTTGGCGTGCCAAAAGGGTACCGCTGGCAAGCGTCATGGTCCATAGAACCTTTGCTGCAGCGCCGTTCAGACCATTGATATTTCTAAAACTGTGGCACAATTACTTCCGTAATGAGGTTCCCTGCCGGGGAACCATGCAAAAGTTTGCGCATCTTTGTAGCAATTGCCCGTGAAACACCCGCCGCAAGAAGATTCGCTTGAATGCAGTAACGCTGCGGGTCAGTTCCCGCGCAATGGCGCGCGCGCACTGATCTGGATTTACCGCCACACACTTTCGCCTCTGGTCGGCTACAACTGCAGGCACCTTCCCACTTGCTCCGTGTATGCCGACGAAGCCATTGCCCGCTTCGGTTTGTGGGGCGGCGGATGGATGACGCTGGCGCGGCTGTTGCGCTGCCAGCCGTGGGGGACGTCGGGGATCGACAACGTGCCACTGACAACCCCGCCGGGTGCACGCTGGTATTTACCTTGGCGGTTCGGGAGATGGCGCGGCGTCAACGGTCCCTGAGTGGGACAGCAGAAGATGCTGCACTGCTTTCAGCCGAAATGCGCATTGCTGCCATCGGAACCGCGGCATGGGTCGGAAATTGATCTCGTGCATTGATACGTGCATGCGACGACGAGGACCCAATCAATGCGCTGGAAAATCAGCGGGGGTCACGATCCCAGGCACATCGACCTGCTGGCGGCCGTTGCGCTGCTCGTCCTGATACTGGCCGTCTGGAGAGTTTTCAGCGGCGCTCCTGAGAAGCCCAACACCACCGCCTTCATCGTGCCCAGCCAGAGCGTTCACTGGTGAGCGCGCTTACGGCACCTTGATCGAGAGTAGCAGGTTGGATTCGTACGACCGCCAGCGATAGCCGATCCCGAAATCGATCGGCTGGGCTCGCCTGAAAATTTCGGCGTAGTCCGGCTGGTACCTGCCGGGAAATTTATCGATGGGACGAGCATATCGTCCGAATGGAAACAGCCGCCATACCTTCGGATCGTAAAATGCGAGCGGAATTCCAGAATCGTCCTGGATGATGACGTTGCTGTGCGAGAGCAGAAACTTGCGGGCAGCAGTGAAATTTCCGGAGTGCAACAGATAGGATGCGCTCTTGATGAGACTGTTGGCTGGCGCAAGCGTCTCGGAAAACTTCAGGAAACCCGAAACCCTGACACTGCTGTTCGAGAGATCGGTCGAGAAATAATAGAGCGTCTTCTGCTGGCGGTCCGGCCCTGCGAATTCGATGCGCACGCCCTGCGTCGCATTCTTTCCCGCATTCTCCTTGCCGAGATGAGGTGTCCCGTTGGCATCGAGCGCAACCGGAGTTACATCACGAATGGTCTTGCCGGAGCGCGCCAGGAAAACATAGAGGATCGGAAGCGTGCCGCTGAGCTGTCCTTCCCGCAAATCGAGCTTCATTGATTCCGTAATGAAAAAGCTGAAGCTCAGGATCGATGCCATCGAGCGCTCGACATTGTAGAGCGCGGCTGCCAGGGCTGGTCGCGACAATCGCGTGAGATCGGGGACCACACCCGGCGGCTCCAGCGCGCTCAGGACATAGGTGGTGGCCTTTGGATAAAACGCGTCGGCATAGAGGAAGTCCGGTCCGCTGAACATGTAGAACATGGTCGGCTTGGGCGCGGCGAGATAGGCGTTCCCCCAGGCGCGGATTTTCGAAAGCTGCCGCTGCTCAAGTTGCGCAAACGCCGCATCGAAAAATCTCGCATGCCGCTGCCAGGCGGAATCGCTGGTCAACGGCGCGAGCGGCGAACCCGCTGACGGGGGCATGCCGGCGAGAAAGCGCGCAGTGTCATCCGCCGTCGCAATCTCCGCCGCACGCGCAGGCGCCTCGGCCAGAAAAATAGCCAAGGCGATCGCCGCAATTTCCTTGAGATGCAGCATCGTTAATCGCGGTCTGCCGCAGCGATCACTGCGCTTGGAATGGTCCGCTTTCGAAAGCCCGCATAAATCAGGAGGCCCGAAAGCATGATCAATGTGCCCAAGAAGGATTGCAGCGGCCGCTCGGTCACAAGGTGATACATCATGAAAGCTGTCGCGAGCAGGAACACCAGGGAGGTCAGCGGGTATCCCCACGCCCGATACGGCCGCCGCAAATCGGGCTGGGTGATCCGTAGCTTGATAACGCCGAGCACGGTGAAGAACGAGCAGAACAATAGTGCAAACTGAATGAAATCGAGCACCGCCTCGAAGCTGCGGGTGAACAGCATCA
>JAICIT010000402.1 GCA_025960445.1 Bradyrhizobium sp.
CACCGTGACCTCGCCCCGTTTCTTGCCATTGACCTGGACGACCAGGGACACCGTATCTTCGAGCAGCAAATCGCGTTCGATTTGGGGCCAAGCCGCTTCCGAGACCAGACCCGATTGCGCCAGCCGCTGCCAGCATTCCTCGGCCAGATGCGGCATCATAGGCGCGAACAGTTGAACAAGGATGATCCCGGCCTCGCGGACAGCCCAGGCGAGATCGTCTGATGGCGGAGCTTCCCTTGCCAGTACCTCCCCCAGCGCGTTGGAAAATTCCCGGATGTAGGCGAGGCAGACATTGAAGTGCAGTTTTTCGATGCCGCTGGACACTTTATCCAGCGCACCGTGCGACGCCTTGCGCAACGCCAGCGCGTCCGCCCCAAAACTTGCCGGCCTGGCCGCTGGCGCAGCTCTGCCGACCTCCCCGCATTCGTTCACCAGCCGCCAGATTCGCTGCACGAAACGAGAGGCGCCCTGCACCCGCTCGTCGCTCCAGATCACGTCCCGGTCGGGCGGCGAATCCGACAGCATGAACCAGCGCGCCACGTCGGCGCCGTAGGTCGCGATGATGTCATCGGGATCGACGGTGTTGCGCTTCGACTTCGACATTTTCTCGATGGACCCGATCGAGATCTCTTCGCCTGTCGTGATCAGGCTGGCGCGGCGGCCGTTGGCGCCGGTCTCAACCTTGACTTCGGCGGGCGTGACATATGAGCCGTCGGCCTTTTGGTAGGTCTCGTGCACGACCATGCCTTGTGTGAACATGCCGGCAAACGGCTCGTCCATTCCGATATGGCCGGTGGCCTTCATCGCGCGGGTAAAGAAGCGGCTATATAACAGATGCAGAATCGCGTGCTCGACGCCACCGATATACTGATCGACCGGCATCATACGGTCCACCACGGCGGGCGTCGTCGGCGCCTTCTCGTTCCACGGATCGGTGAACCGCGCGAAATACCAGGACGAATCCACGAACGTATCCATGGTGTCAGTCTCGCGCGTAGCCTTGCCGCCACATTGCGGACAGACCACGTGTTTCCAGCTCGGGTGATGATCGAGCGCGTTACCGGGTCTGTCGAACGTAACGTCTTCCGGCAGCGTTACCGGCAACTCCTTGTCAGGCACCGGCACCACGCCGCATTTCGGGCAATGGATCACCGGAATCGGACAGCCCCAATAGCGCTGCCGCGAAATCCCCCAATCCCTCAGGCGAAAATTAACCTGCCGCTCTCCGACCGGCATGTTGCCGCGCAACTCCTGCTCCAGCCGTTTTGCGACCTCGTCCTTGGCCTGTTCGATGCTCATGCCGTCGAGGAAGCGCGAATTGATCATGCGGCCGTCACCGTCATAGGCGGTGTCGGTCACCACGAACGTCTTCGGGTCCTGGCCTTCGGGGCAAACCACGGGCGTATTGCCGAGCCCGTATTTGTTGACGAAATCGAGGTCACGCTGATCGTGCGCCGGGCAGCCAAAGATCGCGCCGGTGCCGTATTCCATCAGCACGAAATTGGCGACATAAACCGGCAGTTTCCAATTCGGATCGAACGGATGGATCGCCCTGATCCCGGTATCGAAGCCCTGCTTCTCCGCCGTGTCGATGATTTCCTGGGCGGTGCCGTGGCGTTTGGCCTCCGCGATAAACGCGGCCAGCTTTTGGTTTTTGGCAGCGGCGGCTTGTGCCAGCGGATGGTCCGGCGCGATCGCCATGAACTTCGCTCCGAACAGCGTGTCATGCCGGGTTGTGAAGATTTTCAACTCGGTTTCGCCTGATGGCGTGGTCGCGGAGTCGAGCGCGAAGCGCACCAGCATGCCTTCGCTGCGGCCGATCCAGTTACGCTGCATCAGCCGTACCTTGTCTGGCCAGCGATCCAGCGTGTCGAGCGCGTCCAGGAGTTCCTGCGAATATTTGGTGATCTTGAAAACCCACTGGTTCATTTCGCGCTGTTCGACGACAGCGCCAGAACGCCAGCCTCGCCCATCGATCACCTGCTCGTTGGCGAGCACCGTCATGTCAACCGGATCCCAGTTGATCTTGCGCTGCTCGCGCTCGGCGAGACCAGCGCGCAGAAAATCGAGAAACAGTTTCTGCTGATGCTTATAATAGGAGGGATCGCAGGTCGCGAATTCCCTGCTCCAGTCGAGCGACAGTCCGATCGACCGTAGCTGCTTTTTCATCGCCGCGATGTTGTCGTAAGTCCAGGCCTTGGGCGCTACCTTGCGCTCGATCGCCGCGTTTTCAGCAGGCAGCCCGAAGGCGTCCCAGCCCATCGGGTGCAGCACGTTGTAGCCCTTGGCGCGCATGAAGCGCGCCAGCACGTCACCGAGCGTATAGTTCCGCACATGGCCGATGTGGATGCGCCCGGACGGATACGGGAACATCTCAAGCACGTAATATTTCGGCCGCGGGTCATCGTTTTTTGACGCGAATATCGCCTTCTCTTCCCACTGGCGCTGCCAGCGTGGTTCGGATTCGCGTGCGTTGTACCGTTCGGAGCTCATGGAATAGCGGGGCTTTTCGTGGATTCGTCCCTTTTTCGGACGGCGGGACTAGGCCACAAAAGCAGCTGGGGGGTCAACGCCCGCAGCTCAAAATGCCCATAGCGGACGCCTCAACTTGCCAGCGCTACCGCACCATCGCTTAGCGGCCCGAGGCCGTGCTCAATCACCGCGTTGCGGCCTAGATGTTTGGCGGCATAGAGAGCCGCGTCGGCGGCCTCGATCAGGTCGGCGGGCCGGCTACTCGCATCCGGTTTGGTACACGCCACGCCGACGCTGACGGTCACGGTTTCATGGTTGCTCGTGGAGTGCGGCATCGCAAGTTTCTGCACCTCGACTCGTACCAGCTCGCCGGTCTCGCGTGCTTGCGCGAGTCCCGTGTTGGGCAGCAGCAAGCAGAATTCCTCGCCTCCGTAGCGTGCCGCAAATCCCATGCAGTCGTCGGCGATGGCTGCCAGCGTTTCGCCGACCCGGGTGAGGCATGCGTCGCCTTCGGGATGGCCGTAGGTGTCATTGAACAGCTTGAAATGATCGACGTCGATCATCAGCAGCGACATCTCGCTGTGATGTTGCTGTGCCTTCATCCATTCGAAATCGAGTCTGCTCTGGAAACCGCGGCGATTGGCAAGCCCGGACAGCATATCGATCGACGCAATCACGGTGAGGCGGTCATTGGTCGCGACCAGTTCGCGCTCACGCTGACCGAGCTGCGCCGCCATCGCGTTAAACGCGCGGGCCAGCGGAACGAACTCGGCTGGCAGTGACTGGCGAGCGGCCCGGACCGACCAGTCACCCTGGCCAAAACGCTTGGCCATCGCTGCGATCATTTCGATCGGTTGGATAATGAGCTTCTCCGCCGCAATCAAAGCGCCTAGCAGCACGAATAAGCAAACGAAGCCGAGCTGCACATAGGCCGTGCGGATCTCGCGATCGATCGCAGCCGAGACCTTGGCCTCATCAATGCTGACGATCAGTCGGGATTGCGTGCCGGCGATGCGCGCAAAGCTGAGCGCGCGCTTCGAACCGTCAGCAGCGACAAACGAAAGCGAGCCTTGCGGCTTATCCGAAGCAATGGCTTGTTCAGCGATCGCCGAGAGTAGCGGCACGGTATCGAGCGAACGCCCGATCATGGTGGCCTGGTCGGCGGGCGCGGCCAGCACAATTCCCGTGCTGTCGATCAGCGCGGCGGAAATGCCGGGTCGACCACCGAGATTGCTCATGATCTTCGACATCCAGTCGAGATTGACGCCGGC
>JAICIT010000403.1 GCA_025960445.1 Bradyrhizobium sp.
GCTGGTTGGTTGCCGCATTCGGGTGCGCCGCATCCAGCAATTGCTCCTCGCCCAAGCCAATCGCCTGCAGGCGTTTAGGGGAGATCTTGAAGGTGGTCACCAGGATATCGCGAACAGCGTCCGCCCGTCGCTGACTGAGGGCGAGATTGAAGTCGCGCCGACCTCCCGCAGGGGTGTGGCCTACAATCAGGAATTTGTATCCGAGCAGAGCGGGGTCACTGAGCGTATCGGCGATACGCCCGAGCGTGCCATAGGAATCAGGCCGAACGATCGGCGAGTCTTCATCGAATTGAACATCGATGATGAGCCTCGGCAATTTAAGCAGCGCAGACGCGATCGGAGGCCGCTTCGCAGCTACCGGATCGGCCTTCGATCTAACTCTGGCGGCAACCTCCTGCCGCAGGGTGGCCACATCAATATCCGTAGGGCCCTGGAGTCCGACAAGCTGGTCGACCCAGCTTTCACCCGGCTTGGCGGGTTGAGCTTGAGGTTGAACTTGAGCCTGAAGTTGAGCTTGAACCTGAACTTGAGATTCTGGTTGAACTTGAATTCGAGCGACCTGAGCTTGAGAAGGCGCCATGAACCCGGTCAATGCAAGCAAGAGCGCACTGAGATCGCGACAGCACTTTACGCCGGTCCGCATCAACGATACCCCGCCTCGGCGGTGGCTTTGTTGCATGCCACGCTTACCCCACGCGTCGCCGTCAGGATGCATTTGAGAGCGTCACCGTCGTCCTTCTGAGCTCCGCCGCAAAGCTTCGCCAGGTCACGGGCGCATATTTTACGAACGGCGGCGCGGGCGGCGACTCGTTTCTGGATAGCGCCGAAGGCTCGCGTGTAGTCGGCCTTGCACTGCGGCGACATCGTATCCTCATTCCGCACCAGGCAGTCCTTCAGGCGTACCGAATCGAGGTTCACGCCGCGGCAGCTCTCATTGATGTCCTTGGCACAGCTTGCGCCCAACATCCCGGCCGCATCCTCGAACTTCATTGTTTCGGCCAGGACGGGCGAGCAGGCGAGGATCGGAAGCACCAACAATGCCGCGCGTATCAAGTTCATGAATCCATCTCGCGTCGCATGAACGCTTATTCTCGAGCCACCCAAAGAAACAAGCCATCGGGAAAAATGCTTTTCAGTCCCGCAGCGATCGCGCCGGCACTTCGCGCAACCGGCGAGCGATGAGACGAAAGCCATCTGCCCCAGCCAGAATAGGGCGTTGCGCCGCCACACTCAAGGCGCCAAGCCGGGTTTGGGATCGCTCGAAGCAGGGCAAAGGCGCATTGCGATGTGCCCGCCTCGTTGTTAATCCCGTGCTGGCATGCGCTTCCGCGAGGTTGTGACCCTCACAAACGGGGCAGCAAGCCCAGCCGTTTTGCGATGATCTTGTCGGTCATGCGCTTCGGCAGCACCCCCAGCACGAGATGCCGCATCGGGTCCGGCGTAAGCTGGTAGCGCACCTTGGGATGCGGTGATGTCAGCGCTCCGGCAATCGCCTCCGCAATCTTCTCCGGGGGCAGCCCTGTTTCGCCGAGCCGCAACATGAATTGGCGAATGCGCCCGAGCGCCGGAAAAAACGGTGAGTTCTTGTAGGCGGAAATATCGACTTCCTCGGCCTTGCTCCAGATCGGCGTCTTGACCGCGCCGGGCGCGACAATAATGACATCGATGCCGAACAGCATCATTTCGCGGCGGAGGCTTTCGGACAGGCCCTCGATCGCGTGCTTTGACGCCGAATAGGCGGCGGTCAGCGGATTGCCGTTCTTGCCGGCCACCGAACTGATCATCACGATCCGTCCCTTCGGACCCTTCAGCGACAGATCGGAGCCGAGCAGCGGACCGAAGGCCTGGGTCGTAATGATCGGCCCGATCACGTTGACATTCATCTGCCGACGGAATTCGTCGGCCGCAAGTTCGAGCACCGGCCCAGCCACCGCGATGCCGGCATTGTTGACAAGTCCGGTGAGCGTTTGGCCATTAAGCGCGGTGCGTACCTCGCGGGCGGCGGCAAGCACTGCGGCCTCGTCGGTGACATCGAACATCAGCGGCGTAAAGTTCGGTCCGAACTCGGTTTTCAGGCGGTCGGCGTCGGCCTGCTTGCGCGTGCTGCCGAACACCCGGAAGTCGCGATCGAGCAGCAGTTTTGCGGTGGCCCAGCCGATGCCGGTGGACACTCCAGTGATCACAATAGATTGCATGGCCCGGCTCCCGCATTCGCACGCGCTTGGGGCCCTTGTAACCTGATTGCAGCCAAGCGCAATCACTCGGCAATCCGAAAGGCGCGCCGGCAGCGATCGTACTATTCAGCGTGGCCGTCGATGATCGGACCGAACAACTGCCATTTCTCGCCGGTAAAGCGCATCATCTGGACCTGCTCGATCGGATAGAAGTCCGTCGGCGAGGTCTTGATCCGAATTCCCGGGATGTAGGTGTCGATCTCGAAATCCATGCTGGCGACCACCTTCATGACGTTCTCGCGGGTGAGATTGTCGCCGCAGCGTTTCAAGACTTCCACCAGCGCGGTCGAGGTGTTGAATGCGGTGAGCGGTCCGCTTTCGGCCCTGTCGGCTTCCGGATAGTACTTGGCCATGAAGGCGCGGTACTTCTGCATGCCGGGATAGCTGTCCCATTGCGGGTCCGTGACGTCCATTTGATAGCCGGCGCTTAAGATGCCAGTCGAGTTCTCGAGGCCTGCTGGCCGCAGCACCGCCCCCACCGACGCCGACACGTTGGTCATGATTTGAATCGGGTGCCAGCCGAGTTCGGCGATCTTCTTGATTGCCTGCGCCGCGAATTTCGGAGTGCCGATGTTGACGAAGATATCCGGATTTGCGGTCTTGATCGCAACCACCTGCGAATCGACCGTCGGCATGCTCACTTCATAAGAGATGTTGGCGACCACCATGGTATCGTATTTCTCGCGCAGCACATCCTTCAGACCCAGAACATAGTCCTTTCCGAAATCATCGTTTTGATACAGCACGCCGATCTTGGCGCCGGGATGATGTTGCAGGATGTAGGTCGCGTAGATCCGCGCTTCGGCGCGGTAGTTCGGCTGCCATCCGATGGTCCAGGGAAAGTGCTCGGGGTCTCCCCAGCGGGACGCGCCCGTCGCCACGAACAGTTGCGGCACCTTCATGGTGTTCATGTATTTCTGGATCGCCGCGTTGCTGGCAGTGCCGAGCGAGGCGAATATCAGGAATACATCGTCGCTCTCGACCAACTTGCGCGCCTGCTCAACGGTCTTCGGCGGGCTGTAGGCGTCATCATAGGAAATGAAATTGATCTTGCGCCCGTTCACGCCGCCATTGTCGTTGATCATCCTGAAATAGGCACTCATCGTCTTGCCGATGATGCCATAGGCCGACGCCGGACCGCTGTACGGCATGATGTTGCCGATCTTGATTTCGGTGTCGGTGACGCCAGGATCGTATTTCTTTTGCGAGGCCGCCGGCAGCGAGGCAGCGGCAACGATCAGGGTGGAAAAGCCAAGTGAAACAGCAAGCGTCCTGATGAAATCTTTGGCGAAGCGTTTCATGAGTGCGTCCTCCCAGCGCGCATGTCGTCCTTTTTTGCGACGTCGCCGAGGATAGCAGGCGAGCGGGCCGGTCGGGAAGCGGACGACATGTCAGGGACGATTTGTCGCGTTTGATTGTGCATCGCGGTGGTCGGATGGGGCGGACGCGGTTGTATCGCGCCTGCGCAGCTTTGGCAGGCTGATAAAACAAAAGCGCCCTGGCGA
>JAICIT010000404.1 GCA_025960445.1 Bradyrhizobium sp.
CTGCCGACATTGATCAACAATGTCGAGACGTTGTGGTGGGTGCGCGACGTCGTCGAAAAAGGCGCGGACTGGTGGAAGAGCCATGGCCGCCATGATCGCCACGGCCTGCGCAGCTATTCGGTATCGGGACGGGTGAAAAATCCCGGCATGAAACTCGCGCCGGCCGGCATTACGGTACGCGAATTGATCGACGAATATTGTGGCGGCATGGCTGAAGGCCACAAGTTCTACGCTTATTTGCCGGGAGGCGCCTCGGGCGGCATCCTGCCGGCTTCGATGGATAACATTCCGCTCGATTTCGGCACGCTGGAAAAATACGGCTGCTTCATCGGCTCCGCCGCGGTGATCATTCTCTCCGATCAGGACAGTGTAAAAGGCGCCGCGCTGAACCTGATGCGTTTCTTCGAGGACGAGAGCTGCGGGCAATGCACGCCGTGCCGGGTCGGCACGCAGAAAGCGGCGCTGTTGATGCAAAAGCCGGTCTGGAACCGCGAATTGCTCGATGAATTGAGCCAGGCGATGCGCGATGCCTCGATCTGCGGACTGGGCCAGGCGGCCTCGAATCCACTCACCACCGTGATTAAATATTTCCCCAATGAGTTTCTTCCGAAAGAAGCTGCGGAATGACAAAGATCCAATTCGAACTCGACGGTAAACAAGTCGAGGCCATCGACGGCGAGACCATCTGGCAAGTAGCAAAACGCCAGGGCCGCGAAATCCCGCATCTGTGCTACACGCCGGAGCCCGATTACCGGCCCGATGGCAACTGCCGCGCCTGCATGGTCGAAATCGAGGGCGAGCGCGTGTTGGCGGCCTCCTGCAAGCGCACGCCGAGCGTCGGCATGAAAGTGAAGTCAGCAAGCGCTCGTGCGGTCGCGGCGCAGAAAAT
This sequence comes from Bradyrhizobium sp., assembly GCA_025960445.1. Taxonomy (GTDB): domain Bacteria; phylum Pseudomonadota; class Alphaproteobacteria; order Rhizobiales; family Xanthobacteraceae; genus Bradyrhizobium. The sequence continues at coordinate 890 of JAICIT010000404.1, forward strand.
GGTGATGGAGCTTCTGGTCGCCGATCAGCCGGCGCGCCAAACATCGCACGACCCCGACTCGAAGTTCTGGCACTGGGCGGAAAAAGTCGAAGTGACCGAAAGCCGTTTTCCGGCGGCCGAGCGGTGGGCAGGCGATGCCAGTCATCCGGCCATGCGTGTCAATCTCGATGCCTGCATCCAGTGCGGCCTATGCGTCCGCGCCTGTCGCGAGGTTCAGGTGAATGACGTGATCGGCATGGCCTATCGCAATCACGATTCCAAGGTCGTGTTCGATTTTGACGATCCGATGGGAGAATCCACCTGTGTCGCCTGCGGCGAATGCGTGCAGGCCTGCCCCACCGGGGCGCTGATGCCTGCCGTGATGCTGGATGAAAAGCAGACCCGCGTCACCTATCCGGACAAGAAGGTCGATTCGCTTTGCCCGTTCTGCGGCGTCGGCTGTCAGGTCACATATCAGGTCAAGGACGAGAAGGTGATCTACGCCGAAGGTCGCGACGGTCCGGCCAATCACAACCGGCTATGCGTCAAAGGCCGGTTCGGCTTCGACTACATCCATCATCCGCATCGGCTGACGAAACCCCTGGTGCGCCTGCCGAATGCGAAAAAGGACGCCAACGACCAGGTCGATCCGGCCAATCCGTTCACGCATTTCCGCGAAGCCTCATGGGAAGAGGCGCTCGACATCGCCGCCAAAGGTCTGGTCAAGATCCGGGATGAGAAGGGCGTCAAAGCGCTAGCCGGCTTCGGCTCGGCCAAGGGCTCCAACGAGGAGGCCTATCTATTCCAGAAACTGGTGCGCACCGGCTTCGGCTCCAACAACGTCGATCATTGCACGCGACTGTGCCACGCCTCTTCGGTCGCCGCGCTGATGGAAGGACTTAACTCGGGCGCGGTGTCGGCGCCATTCTCGGCTGCGATGGATGCCGAGGTCATCATTGTCATCGGGGCTAATCCCGCCGTTAATCATCCGGTGGCGGCGACCTTCATCAAGAATGCGGCGAAACGCGGCGCGAAGCTGATCGTGATGGACCCGCGCCGGCAGAGCCTGTCGCGCCATGCTTACAAGCATCTGGCCTTCAAGGCCGGCAGCGACGTCGCGATGCTGAACGCGATGATCAATACAATCATCACCGAGGGCCTTACCGACGAGCAGTATATCGCGGGGTACACCGAAGGCTTCGACGATCTGAAGCAGCGCATCAAGGAGTTCACGCCGGAGAGGATGGCGCCGATCTGCGGGGTTCCGGCGGAGACGCTGCGCGAAGTGGCGCGGCTCTATGCGCGCTCGCGCGCCTCGATCATCTTCTGGGGCATGGGCATCAGCCAGCATGTGCACGGCACCGATAATGCCCGCTGCCTGATTGCGCTCGCGCTGATCACGGGACAGGTCGGCCGACCCGGCACCGGGCTGCATCCGCTGCGAGGCCAGAACAATGTGCAGGGCGCCTCCGATGCGGGGCTGATTCCGATGTTCCTGCCGGACTATCAACCGGTCGGGCGCACCGATCTGCGCGCGCCGTTCGAGCGGGTCTGGCATCAGGATCTCGATCCGGTTCGCGGATTGACCGTGGTTGAAATCATGAACGCAATCCATGCCGGCGATATCACCGGCATGTATATCGAGGGCGAAAACCCGGCGATGTCGGATCCCGATCTGCAGCACGCGCGCGAGGCGCTGGCAAAGCTCGACCATCTCGTGGTGCAGGACCTGTTCGTCACCGAAACCGCGTTCCACGCCGATGTGATCCTGCCGGCATCAGCCTTCGCGGAGAAATCCGGCACCTTTACCAACACCGACCGCCGCGTCCAGTTGGCGCGTGAAGTGATCAAGCCGCCGGGCGATGCGCGGCAGGATCTCTGGATCATCCAGGAGATCGCCCGGCGCATGGGGCTGGACTGGCGCTACAACGGGCCGGCTGATGTTTTCGCCGAGATGACCGAAGTGATGCCTTCCCTCAATAACATCACCTGGGAGCGGTTGGAGCGCGAAGGCGCGGTTACCTATCCGGTCGACGATCCCAGCAAGCCGGGCAACGAGATCATCTTCACCGCCGGCTTCCCGACCGAGAGCGGCCGGGGCAAGATCGTGCCGGCGCGCGTGTTGCCGCCGGACGAGTTGCCGGACGACGAATACCCGATGGTGCTGTCGACGGGTCGCGTGCTTGAGCACTGGCACACCGGTTCGATGACGCGCCGCTCCAGCGTGCTGGATCAGATCGAGCCGGAGGCGGTGGCCTTCCTGTCGCCAAAAGACATGCGGCGCATGAAGATCTGGCCCGGCGACCTTATCAGGCTCGAGACCAGGCGCGGGGCGGTCGAGGTGAAGGTGCGCTCCGATCGCGACGTTCCCGAGAACATGGTGTTCATGCCATTCTGCTACGCGGAAGCGGCGGCAAATCTGTTGACCAATCCCGCGCTCGACCCGTTCGGAATGATTCCCGAGTTCAAGTTCTGCGCGGTCAGGGCCGAGGCAGCCGAGGTGCGCGACGCCGCGGCGGCCGAATAGTTTGTAGTCCGACGCTTCTGCTATTGAACTTCTTGGCGCGCATATAATCAAAATTTTCGAATCAATGGACGCGGCGTCTCAACGACGCCGCGCTCTCCTCGAGCTGACTGAGCTTTCGAATTTCAGTGTCTATCGCTTAAGTACAGCGGATCGATGCAAGCGACGCGCGATGGAACTTTCCCCCACGGTGAAGATTATTTTTCTTTCAACCAGGAGAAGTATCATGGCACGAAAGTACTCGAAGAAAGCATCGGCCAAAGTTGGGCGCGCGATGCGAAAGCGCAAGTCCGGGACTTTGAAGAGCGGCCGATCTGGCAAGAAGGTCAAGAGCCGGAAACA
>JAICIT010000405.1 GCA_025960445.1 Bradyrhizobium sp.
GGAGTCCGGGTGGATCGAGGAGACGACACAGTTCGTTCAGGCCGTCTCCGTCAGTGGCCGACCTCGCGCAGGCATCTTCCGTTATGCCCGCTCGCCCTATGCCGAAAGCAGCTTCCGCGACGGCTTCAAATTCGTCGCGCGGATGATTGCGGGTCCGTCGGCGGACCAGGGACTGCTGATCGCACGCGACCATTACGAGCGGCTTGGCGGCTACGCACCGGAGGGCCGCCGCTCCGAAACCAGACTGCTTCGTCAACTCGGTCGCTCCTCGCGCACGTTGCTGCGCAGCCGGATCATCGTGGCCTGAGAGCCAAGCCGTAGCGGGCACCCCATCGCAAACCGTCAAGCCGAGGCGCCCTTTGCTTTCGGGCGTCGTAGATGCTCATCGAGCCGGGGCATGATCTCCACAAAATTGCAGGGCCGCGTACGGTAATCGAGCTGGGCTGCGAGAATGCCGTCCCAGCCGTCACGGCATGCGCCGGGCGATCCCGGCAGGCAGAAGATAAAGGTTGCCCCCGCCACCCCGGCAGTGGCGCGGCTCTGGATCGTGGACGTCCCGATTTTCGCGTGGCTCAGCATATGGAACGCGATCGAGAATCCATCCATCCGCTTTTCGAACAACGGCTCGATCGCCTCCGGCGTCACATCGCGTCCGGTGAAGCCAGTGCCGCCGGTGGTGATGATGGCATCGACGCCCGGGTCAGTGATCCATTTCTTTATGATGGCGCGGATTGCCTCGACGTCGTCGCTAATGATCTCGCGCGCGGCGAGATGATGACCGGCGCCGGTGATCCGGTCCGATAGCGTGGTTCCGGATTTGTCGTCAGCAAGCGTCCGCGTGTCCGAGATCGTCAGTACCGCGATGTTCAGGGGCACGAAGTCCTTGGCTTCATCCATGGAAGGCATGCTGGGCTTTCTTCCGCCGTTCACATTGCTCCGGAGCCAAACGTGTTGCAGGCTTGGACTGTGCCCTGCTGATACCCGGTCATGAACCATTGCTTCCGTTGTGCTGCGGAGCCATGCGTAAACGAATCCGGCACCACGCGCCCGGTGGCTTGCCGCTGCAGGGTATCGTCGCCGATCGCGGTAGCCGTCGTCAGCGCCGCGTCGATATCGCCCGCTTCCAGAAAACCTGGGCGCTTCTTCGCTTCGCGATTGACCCAGACACCCGAGAGGCAGTCCGCCTGCAACTCGACTTTGACCTGCAGCGCGTTGGCCTCGGCCTTGTTGCCGGCCTGCTGCTGCAGCCGCGTCACGCGCGGCAGGATACCAAGCAGGTTCTGGATGTGGTGCCCGGCCTCATGTGCGATGATGTAAGCCGCCGTAAACTTGCAGGCGTTGCCGGAACAACCGTGAAATCTGGTCTCGACCTGGCGGAAGAATCCCGTATCGAGGAAAATTTGCCGGTCCGGCGGGCAATAGAACGGCCCCATCGCGGATTGCGCCATCCCGCAGCGGCCTCCATTGGTCGCGTTGCGAAACAGCACGATCCGCGGACCTGAATAGGATTGTCCGCTGGCCTTGAAAATTTCGCTCCAGCGATCGTCGATCTCGCCGAGGATGCCGGAGATCATGCTGCCCATCTCGTCGGTCGGCGCGCCGGTCTTGCCGGACCGGCGATCAGTTTGATAGCTCGGTGCCTGGCTGCCGCCGCCCGTGAGAATTTCGGCGCCACCGATCAGGATGCGCGGATCGATTCCGAAAGCGTAGCCGACAAGCCCGAGGACGATGATGGTGCCGATGCCCAACCCACCACCGCCCATCGGCATACCAAAGCCGCCACCCATTCCGCCGCCGTCATCACCGCGACGGTCTTCGATATCGTCGCTGCGACGAAAGTCATCGTAACGCATGACGTCCTTTCCTCAATAAGCCTGTCGGGAAACGCAATCGCCGACACCAACGTTGCAGGCAGATAAAATTTCCACTGAACTATTCAATAACCCGCTCGGCAGAAATTGCCTAGCGCGAAAGAATTGCCCGGTTAAGTCGATTTTTACTTTGGCCCGTCAATGTATCGGCAGTCGGTTGTTTGGTCCCGCGTCGCCGACAGCGTCGCCTGAGTCAGAGTAATTGAGTCATGGGTGTGTCGCGTCGCGGGGCGTCTGCAAAGGCGCCCCGCACTAAATTCGACTCCGCTTCCGAAACTCGAATCGTCGTAGGCGATTGCGTCGCCGAGATGTCGAAATTGCCGGCCGGTTCGGTCGACCTGGTGTTCGCGGATCCGCCGTACAACTTGCAGCTCAAGGGCGATCTCAAGCGTCCCGACGAATCTCATGTCGATGCCGTGAACAACGACTGGGACAAGTTCTCGTCCTTTGCCGCATACGACGACTTCACGCGCGCGTGGCTGCTCGCCTGTCGTCGTGTCATGAAACCGTCCGCGACATTGTGGGTGATTGGCTCCTACCACAATATCTTCCGCGTCGGCGCAATCATGCAGGACCTCGGATTTTGGGTGCTCAACGACATCGTCTGGCGCAAGACCAACCCGATGCCGAATTTTCGTGGCCGCCGCTTTACCAACGCCCATGAAACCATGATCTGGGCGGCGCGAGATGAAAACGCTAAAGGCTACACCTTTAATTATGAGGCATTGAAGGCTGCCAATGAGGACGTGCAGGCGCGCTCCGATTGGCTGATCCCGCTTTGCACCGGCGAGGAACGCCTCAAGGGCGCTGACGGTAAGAAAGTCCATCCCACCCAGAAGCCTGAAGGCCTGCTGGCGCGCGTGTTGCTGTCCTCCTCCAGGCCCGGCGACCTTGTGATCGATCCTTTCAACGGCACCGGCACCACTGGCGCGGTCGCAAAACGTCTCGGCCGCCGCTACATCGGCTTTGAACGCGACAGGACCTATGCAGCGGCAGCGCAAGCGCGCATCGCCTCTATCGAAGCTCTGCCCGAAGCCACGCTGGCGCCATTCATGACCGCGCGCGACGCGCCACGGGTCGCGTTCTCGGAACTGATCGAGCGCGGCATGATTTCGCCCGGCACCAAACTGTTCGATGCCAAGAAGCGTCACGGAGCGCTCGTGCGCGCCGATGGCGCTATCATGCTCGGCGACAAGGTCGGCTCCATTCACCGGATCGGCGCGGTGGCGCAGGGCTCTGGAGCATGCAACGGCTGGACCTTCTGGCATGTCGAGACGAATCAAGGCCTCAAACTGATCGACACGATGCGCGCCGAAATCCGCTCGGAGATGGCCGCAAGTTGAGAATTGACTTGCTGTTGTAATGACGCTCGCTCTTTCTTGTCCCTCCCACTTTTGTGGGGAGGGTGGCGCGAAGCGCCGGGTGGGGGGGCAGCGCATATAATGCGCAAAATACCTCGCCTGCGGCACCAACCCCCACCCGTCACATCGTTCGCTCCGCTTACGATGTGCCACCCTCCCCGCAAGTGGGAGGGATGAAGACCGTCGAGGCGGATGTACTGTATGCATGACGGCGTGCGCAGAATCAATTTTGTGCGGTCATTGCGAGCGCAAGCGAAGCAATCCATGGAGCCGACACACAAGAAAGCTGGATTACTTCGTCGCGTTCGCTCCTCGCAATGTCGTGGCGGATATTCACAGCACACCTCCGCGATCTCGCCGCGTGATCCGCGCGAGATTTGGATCGTGTGAAGCCATCTGAAATTCAGAGGGCGCAGGGAATGCCGGGCGCTCGATGCACCCGCAGCCTCGCATGCAAAATAAAAAAGCATACGAGCATAGTCACCACGGTCACGCC
>JAICIT010000406.1 GCA_025960445.1 Bradyrhizobium sp.
GCCGGCTCTTCTACAAGCGCCTGGCGCAATGCCAACGCATCGATCGGAGGACGTAGTTTCTCGGGGATTGCCTCCTACTACGGGAACGAGTCCGGGAGCAAAACCGCCTCCGGTCAGCGCTTCAACCAGAATGCCCTGACCGCGGCCCACCGTTCGCTGCCGTTCGGGACCAAGCTCCGGGTGACGCACGGTAGCCGCAGCGTCGTGGTGACAATCAACGATCGCGGCCCATTCATCCGAGGCCGTGTGCTCGACTTGTCGACCGCCGCCGCGCGTGCGGTCGGCCTGACGGGAGCCGGCGTCGGGCGCGTAACCGCCGAGGTTATCTGACCTTAGGCCACCCCCGGCTTCTCGGCTGAGAAACTGCCCGAAACAAAAGAGCCTGCCGTCGTCAGCGACGGCAGGTTTTCTTTATGTTTGATGTTTGCCGTAGCGAACGACCTCAACCTTGAACCTCTAAATCCACCTCACAAAAAGCTCTGCGGATCGACGTCGACCTCAAGCTTGAGATTGCCTTTTGTCTTCGGGCCGGCCGCCAGCCACTCGCGGAGATATTCCGACAGGTCGACCAGCCGGGCCGCCTTGACCAGTAGTCTGAAGCGATAACGGCCCTTGATGACTGCGAGCGGCGCTTCGGCAGGTCCCAATACTTGAATCCTCGGATCGATCGGTGCAATCGCCGCAAGCTTGCGCGCAAAGCTTTCAGCGCTCGGGCGATCGCCCGCCGAAATGATCAGACTCGCCAACCGGCCGAACGGCGGATAGCCGGCGCGCTCCCGGTTTTCGATCTCGCTCGCGTAGAACGCCGCGCGATCGCACGCTACCAGCGCCTTCATCACGGGGTGCTCGGGTTGATGCGTCTGCAAATAGCCGACGCCGCGTCCCTGATCGCGCCCGGCACGTCCGATCACCTGGTTGAGCAGTTGAAACGTGCGCTCGGCGGCACGAGGGTCGCCGTTGCCGAGCCCAAGATCGGCGTCGACCACACCGACCAGGTTGAGCCGGGGAAAGTTATGGCCTTTGGCCACGAGCTGAGTGCCGACGATGATATCGACGCGCCCCTCCGCGATCTCGTTCAATTCAGTGCGCATGGTCTCAATCGATGTGATCAGGTCGCTCGACAACACCATCGTCCGCGCGGTCGGGAACAGGTTAGCGGCTTCTTCCTGCAGGCGTTCGACGCCCGGACCGACCGCAACCAGTGATTCCTCGGCGGCGCAATGCGGGCAGAGATGCGGACGTGGCATCGAGAAGCCGCAATGATGGCAAACCAGGCGCTTGCGAAAACGGTGATCGACCAGCCAGGCGTCGCAGATGGTACAGGCAAACCGATGCCCGCAGGCCCGGCATAATGTGAGCGGCGCATAACCGCGCCGATTCAGAAACAGCAGTGCCTGCTCGCGGCGCTCGACCGCAATCTGTATCTGTTCGGCGAGCCTTGGCGAAATGAAGCGACCGCGCGGCGGCGCCTCGCGACGCAAATCGATCGCCTCGATATGCGGCATGTGCTGGCCGCCAAACCGCGAGGGCAGCACGATCCGCTGATAGCGGCTCTTGCGCGCATTCACTTCGGTCTCGACCGATGGCGTCGCCGAAGCCAGGACAATGGGAATTTTGGCAATGTGCGCGCGCACCACCGCCATGTCGCGGGCGTGGTAGTGCGCACCGTCATCCTGCTTGTAGGCTTGGTCGTGCTCCTCATCGACCACGATCAATCCGAGGTCGCCATACGGCAAAAACAGTGCCGAACGCGCACCAACCACGACCGGCGCTTCGCCAGCCGCGATCGCGGCCCAATTGCGCTGTCGCGTACGCGGCGTCAGTTCGGAATGCCATTCCAGCGGCCGTACGCCGAAGCGTTGTGCGAACCGATCGAGGAACTGTCCGGTTAACGCGATTTCCGGCATCAAGATCAATGATTGTTTGCCACGACGGATGACTTCGGCAATCGCCTCGAAGTACACTTCGGTTTTGCCCGAACCGGTGACGCCGTCGAGAAGCGCGACATGGAAGCTGCCATTGGCCGCAAGCGCCCGCATGGCATCCACCGCGGTGCGTTGCTGGCGGGAAAATTCAGGGGTGGCGAATGAGGGATCGGGCGCGGGCGGCGCTACCGCGCGCGGCATTGCCTGCGTGATCAACGTGCCTTCATCGACAAGGCCGTCAATCACGCCGGCGCTAACTCCGGCTTCCCTGGCGGCTTCGGATTTTCCGTGCAGCAGCCCATCCGAGAGCACCTCGATCAGCCTCCGTCGCGCCGGAGTCAGGCGCCTGGGTGGTTCTGCAACCAGGCGAACGCCCATCCTGACCCGCTCCGGGCCGAGATGCTCGCCCATCCGCAGGCACATCCGCAGCACCATGCCGCGTGGCGATAGCGTGTAATTGGCGACCCAATCGACCAGGGAGCGCAATTCGTGCTTGAGCGGCGGCACGTCGAGTTTCTCCCCGACGTCCTTGAGGCGATTGTGCAGCCGCGGATCGGGGCTGGCATTCTCAGCCCATACCACGGCGACCACCTCACGCGGACCCAGCGGCACGCAGACGATGTCGCCGGGCTTTAGCTCCATGCCGCGGGGCACCCGATATGAATAATTCTGATTGAGCGCGACCGGCACCAGCACATCCACGACATGCGTCGACGATGCAGATGACGTGCCGGCACGGGTGGAATGGTCCATCGCAGAATCAGACTCGAAGCCGAAGGGCGCACGCTAACTTAGGACCGCAACCGGGTTGGGGCCAGCGTGCGGCAGCGCTGGACCTCAGTTAGTGAACGGTAAACGAAACAAGTGCGATATAGTCACGACAAATGATCAAGCGCCAACACCATCTTGTAGACCTCATTGGCTGAGCCACCCATGGCCGAATCAGCTCTCGCGCAACCGATCGAACTCCACTGCGCCGACGACGATCTCGCGCGTGAGATGACCCGTTGGCTTGCCCATTTGCGCAGCGAGCGCCGATTGTCGCCGAAAACGCTCGAAGCCTATTCGCGCGACGTTCGCCAGTGCCTCGCCTTTCTGAGCGAGCATTGGGGAGCACGAGTGACGCTGGCGGGCTTCGCCGCGCTGGAAGCCAGCGACATCAGGGCGTTCATGGCGATGCGACGCAGCTCCGCGATCGGCGGCCGTTCGTTGATGCGGGCGCTCGCCGGTCTGCGTTCGTTCGGCCGCTTCCTCGAACGTGAGGGAAGCGGCAAGGTCGGGGCATTATCAGCGATCCGCGCGCCCAAAATCGGCAAGAGCCTGCCTAAGCCGGTTCCGGTGACCGCGGCGAAGCGGTTTGCCGACGCCGAGGAACGCGCCGGCGAAACCCGCGATCCCTGGATCTGGGCGCGCGATGCCGCGGTGATGGCGCTGCTGTACGGCTCGGGGCTGCGCATTTCGGAAGCGCTTGGTTTGCGACGCCGCGACGTGCCTTTACCCGGAGCTGGCGACGTGCTGGTCGTGACCGGCAAGGGCAACAAGACTCGCATGGTGCCCGTTTTGCAAAACGTGCTGCAGCTTGTGCAGAACTACGTGGCGGTGTGCCCCCATCAATTGCCACCGGAAGCGCCAATCTTTGTCGGCGCCCGCGGTGGACCGCTCAGCCCCCGAATCATTCAGCTCACGATGGAACGGCTGCGCGGTGCATTGGGTTTGCCGGATAGCGCAACGCCGCACGCACTACGACATTCCTTCGCGACCCACCTGTTGGGCCGCGGAGGCGATTTGCGTGCGATCCAGGA
>JAICIT010000407.1 GCA_025960445.1 Bradyrhizobium sp.
CGTTTCGACTGTTCGGACTCGATCACTTGATCGCCGGCGCCATGGAAGATTTGGACCGGACATCGGATGCTCGCATAACGAAATTGGAATTGCGTTGTCGTCGGAATCATCAAGCCGCTTTCCTCCGCGGCCGCCCTCAACTGTTTAGGCCTGAGTGTGAGCGAGGATGGAAAGCCGTTCTTGAATTTCGGGGGAACTGGATGCGGCTCAAACAGCTTTCGGAACGCAATTGGGAGAATCGCCCACGAGATGATCGGCGCGACTGTATACCGGACCAGATCACCCAAGATTGGGATCGCAGGACCTGCCATGATCCATACGTCTAATCGCCAGGTTGGGAAGTAATATCCGGACGCAAGGACAAGACCACGGATCGGATACCCGTCTTGCAAGCCCAAGGCGATCGCGACCAGCGCACCCCATGAATGGCCCAATACCACAGGATTGCTCACTCCAAGTTGATCAAGCGCTTTTACGAACAGATCCGCTTGGGCTGTTGCGGTCCAGATCCGCGAGCGCGGCCTTTGACTGTATCCAAACCCCGGCCGATCGAAGCACACGACGCGATAGTTACGGGCAAGAAGCTCTACCAGGCCACTGATAATAAAATCCTGAATCATCGACCCGTTGCCATGGAACAGCACGATGCAAGGCGCGCCAAGCACACCGCAATCGAGATAATGAAGGCGTATACCGTCGCATCCCATGAATGAGCCGACGGGCGGATTCTTGCGCTCAGCGATTCGCGAGAAAACTAAGTTCCCCACGACCAGAACAATGATGGTCGCCACACAAACGACGAGGGCGATTTCAAGAGTAGTCATCTGGTGAGGCCTCGATGTTTCGCGGCTCATTCGCACAGACGGGATTGCTGTGGGTTCAGAAGCCAACCTGCCCGCTAACCCGATCTTTCAGCGCTCGTTCCTGAGCAGCCTCACGCGGAATGTTAAAACATCAGCGCGACCGGAACGGTTCTAAAGGGAGAGCGTTTGCCGCAACAGAAAATGTGCGCAGGGCCCTGCACCCAATAACCAGCGAACATCGAGAGAGGAAACACCATGGCAAATCCGCAGGACAAGTCTAACCAGCGAGTTGAGGACACGGCGCGGCAAATGGGCGACAGGACTGCCGAACAGGCAAACCGCGCCGGCCAGGCGGCTGCTGACGCCAGCGGGAAGATCGCTCAAGCCGGTGCCGACGTGAGCGAAAAAGTGGCTCAGGCGGGCGTCAATCTGTTCCAGCAAAACGCCGAAACACTGCAGAACGCCTGGCGTATTGGTCTGGATATGGCGACTGCATTGATGGGTCGCTCTACGGACCAGCTTGATCGGACGCTGGGATTGTCGGGAAAGGAAGCGGAAGAAGCAAAGGAACGAACCTCCCGCAACGCCGAGGTCATCCTCTATTCTACCACCGAAGCGAGCAAAGTAATGAGTGGCATATCTCGAGAGTACATGGAGTTCGCGCGACACCAAATGGAGAAGAGCTTGGAACGGATGAACCATTTGCAGTCCTGCCGAACTCCACAAGAATTCGCCGCTGCTCAGGGTGATTTCTTGCGTGAAGTGATGGCGGGGGCTTTCGAGAGCAGCCGCCGAATGGCAGAAATGTCGCTAAAACTCGCCGACGACGCTGCAAAGCGAGTTCAAAATTCGGAACGGCACGCGGCTTAACTAGCCGAGGGCGTTAGCGGAATAGGTCTTCGAGAGCGCCTGACCCTCAGCCGCTCTCTGGCTGACCTGGTCGAGTTCGGGGTATGGAGGGGGCTGTTGTTCAATCCTTTGATGATGCTTGCACTAGAGGCAAATAACGTGATCGCGCTGCGGCTGATGAAGCTGATGCGCGGCGGCAGGGCCGCCAAGCGCGAAGCCAGGCTAATGGTCAGCGAGAAAATAGCCGCGGCACTGGAGGCTTCTGCCAGCCTGATGACGGGTGCATCCGGGCACGATGTAGTTCGTCGATATCGAAAGCATGTCGCCGCAAATGCGAAACGGTTGGGGAAGTCCAAATCACGCCGAGGGCGCGTTAAGCGTACGCGGCGCCGACGGAGGTAGCGGCGAGATCCGCGGCCAGGTCGGCCCCCGGTGCCTGGCATGATCTAAATACATGCTTTGTTCGCTGATGCCGAGATGATCGCCGAGCGCGTAATCAGCTGTTGCGGCGCGGCCATAACCTTCGTAGAGATCGGACCTCGCCGGCTCGGTAGGAGGATCGTTCGCCGCCTAGCTTGCTGCCCTCCGGTTGACGCCCTTGCGTAGAGCGATGCTATTCAACTTCGAATTCGCAGCCTTCTCCTCGTTTAAGTTCGTGGTAAGGAAACGCACGATGTCCTGGTGCCCGAGCTCCTCCGCCCAGGCGATCAAAGTGCCGTAGCGCGCAATCTCGTAGTGCTCCACGGCCTGTGCGTTCGCGACAATGCCGGCGTCCAGCACGCTCTTATCGTCGATTTCGCCTGCGGTGGCATCCGCCTCTTTGATTAGTCCATCGATTGCCGGACAGTCGGTGCCCGATGGCTTCTTGGCCAATTTTTTGAAAACCTGGTCGAGACGTTCGATTTGTTTGTTGGTTTCTTCCAAGTGGGTCTTGAGCCCGGCAGCAAGATCGCGATTGGTTGCCTGTTCAATCATCTTCGGCAGGGCTTTTGTGATTTGCTGTTCGGCGTAATAGATATCCTGAAGACCATGAAGCAGCAGGTCGTCCATCGTTTTGATGTCTTTGGTGAAAAGTCCCATTCTCGCCTCCCTTAAATACGGAGACCAACATTAATATTGCTGTTCGGTTCCCTATTGAAAGTCGGCGGCTTGTCGTTTCGATATTCAAGTTGAACGAAGCATCGCTACCAGAGCTCTCAAATGGACCGAAAAAGCGCGGTCTCACTCAGCATGAGCTCGCGGCCCATCCGAGGGTTGGCAAGCTTTGCTTCTACGAAACCAATGAGCAAGCCAACCCCACTCAGGTTATTCGGAACGAATCATCGCCGCGCGGGCGTCGTACGCCACAGGTAAGCAGAGCTTGAAATTCTCATTGAGGAACACAATCGGGTCTGCTTGGCTCATACCGGTATCGACGAAGCTCATTTCGGTGTCGAGCACACCTACCCTTCGTCTCGGGTGCGGATCGGCTGAACTAATCGCCAGGCTGTGCATCATGGCGAATTCCCCAAACAGCAGCACCTCGCGGAGTGTTGGCTCCTTGAATCATGCAGCCCTATCCTTGACTGGAGGTGGGACGTCTCGCATCGCGATCTTCGCTTGCTCCCACGACACGCGCCCTCGCCCGGGCCACCAGAAGAACCCGGGCTGGCGACGCTCGAGCTTGAGGACGTACGACACAAGCCATACGAAGAAATTGCGGATGTGCCGGGCCAAAGGACCCGTTACGATGAAGAGCGATTGTTTGTCATTGGGATAACTGAAGAAACCAACCCCGCCCCGCCCGATCGCGACGCCCTGGCCCAGGGTTGAGAAGCTGAAGGGCAGCACCTCGCGAGAGTTCCTTTGCGCCGCGATGAGGTCGGCCGCATAGGCTCCCGAAGCAAGCGCCGCAAAGGCAGATAACCGGTACGGTGCACCGGTTGGCGCAATGGGATGTGCAGCATCGCCGACGGCGAGAATGTGCGGATGGCTAATCGAACGCAAGTTCGGATCCACCAATATCCTATCCGCGGAATCGGTCGCGATCCCCGCTTGGCGCGCCAATGGCGACGCGCGAAGTCC
>JAICIT010000408.1 GCA_025960445.1 Bradyrhizobium sp.
ATGCAATTCCCCAGCTGTTGGCATGGAACAGCGGTACCACCGGAAGCATCGTGTCGGCTGCATTGGCGCCGAGCGAGTCCCCGGAATTGGCCATCAGCGCGTGCAGCACGTTGGATCGATGCGAGTACAACACGCCCTTGGGGTCGCCTGTCGTACCGGAGGTGTAACACATCGCGGCGGCGGTATTTTCGTCAAACGTCTTCCACTTGAAGTCACCATCGGCTTCGGCGATCCAGTCCTCGTAAGCAACCGCGTTCTTGAGCGTGGTCTGCGGCATGTGCGCCTTGTCGGTGAGCACGATGTAACGCTCGACGCTCGGCAGCTTGTCGGCAATTTTCTCAATGATCGGCACGAAAGTGGTATCCAGCATCACCACCCGGTCTTGAGCGTGGTTGATGATCCAGGCGATCTGGTCCGGAAACAGCCGTGGATTGATGGTATGGCAGATGGCTCCAATCCCCATGATGCCGTACCAAGCCTCGAGATGGCGCCACGTGTTCCAGGCAATGGTCGCCACGCGGTCGCCGAGCTTGATGCCGTCGCGATCCAGCCGCTGCGAAACTTTCAGCGCCCGCTTGTGAATTTCGGCATAGTTGGTGCGGTGGATGGGTCCTTCGACCGATCGCGTAACGACCTCTTGGGTGCCATGGATTGCTGCGGCGTGTTCGATGATCCGGTGACACAGCAAAGGCCAGTCTTGCATCAGTCCAAGCATACGGTCGTTCCTCCAGTGTATTTATCTTTATCGCGGGGGTTGGGATGACCATCAAGTTTAGCGCGGGGAAAGCAAGCCGCAAATGGGCTTGTGGCGGCTTGGCCTGCGGCGAAACCGCAATGGCTATCGCATCCGCGTTACTGCTGGTGGTCGGCCTGCAAGCCGAAGCCGTTGCGGCCCCGCGGGGCCACCGAGTTGGGGCGCGGGAACGGGCTGGGGAGGTGGTGGACGGGTCAAGCCGGTCGGCCCGAGGCAAGATCGTCGCCGGCGCATCTGTACCGCTGCCGAGGCCGCGGCCTCCAGAGGCCTCCGCAAAGGCGCAGGAGCGGGCCAAGGAGCCAAAAAGTGCGACCGACCAGGAGGGCGAGGAGACCACCGAGCAGGCCGCGCCGGCCCCTCCGGTTCCGTCGGCTTGCCGGCAAGCCCTCACCGATGAGATTGCGATCGCGCCGAGCATCCCGGATATTCACGGCCCCGGCGCTTGCGGTGGCGAGGATCTGGTTCGGCTGGAGGCGGTGGTGTTGCCGGACCACCGGCGGGTGCTGCTAAAGCCCGCCGCCATTCTCCGCTGCACCATGGCTTCCGCCATCGCGGACTGGATTCGTAGCGACATCACGAACTTGGCAAGCAGCCTCGGCACTTCTGTCAGCGAACTCGATAACTTCGACTCCTTTGAGTGCCGCGGCCGCAATCGCGTGGCGGGCGCTCACCTTTCCGAACATGCCCGCGCCAACGCGATCGACGTTCGATCCCTCAAATTCACCGACGGCCGATCGATCGCGCTGACGGATCGAACGGTGCCGCGCGAGCTTCGCGAAACAGTGCTGCATACGGTGTGCGCGCGGTTTTCCACGGTGCTGGGACCGGGGTCGGATTGGTACCACGAGGACCACATTCATCTCGACCTGATGGAGCGGCGGAATAACTACAAGATATGCCAATGGGACGTCTGGGACCCGCTTCCGAAGATCGCGCCGCTGATGCCCGCGCCCCGGCCCGATGAAGCGCCGCCGCGCGAGACCATTGCCGGCGATGAGCAGGATGAAGTCGAACCCGCGCCGGAAGCCGACAAACCAAACACCTCGAAACCACCAGCCAAAGAATCGGCCAGCCAAAGCATCCGGGCATCAAAAAAGCGCCGGTAAAACCGGCGCTTTTTCAAATCGGATTTAATAGGGTCGCAGTTACTGCATGATTGGCCCGTAGCCGCCTTGCAACGCCATCTGCGAATTGAACGGCGAGTCGCCGTGCTTCGGCTCCAGCACGACGACGACGGTGCCAAGACCAACGCGCTCGTAGAGATCGATCACGTCCTCATTCGTCATGCGAATACAACCCGAGGAAATCGAGGTGCCGATATATTCCGGCTGGTTGGTGCCATGAATACGAAACAGCGTGTCCTTGCCGCCGGAATAGAGATAGAGCGCGCGCGAGCCCATCGGATTGTCCGGCCCGGGCGGCACGAATTTCGGCACGCCGAGCCTGGAGATTTCACCCGGCGTAGGATGCCACGGCGGCCACTCGGTTTTGCTGCCGACCTTCGCAATGCCCGACCAGGCCATCGCTTCTTCGCCGACGGTGATGCCGTAGCGGATCGCCTTGCCGTCATTGAGCACGTAGTAAAGGTAGTGGTTGTCGGAATCGACCACGATCGAGCCAGGCGCCTCCTTGCGGTGGTAGTCGACAATGGCGCGGCGGAACGGTTCGGGCACGGCGACTTTGGCGTAACTGACTTTCGACAGCAGTTCCTTGTCACGCGGCTTGAAATGCGTGGTGTTGGTCGCCTCGTAGGTGGTGGCCTGCATGCAACCTGATAGCATCAGCCCGGCAGCGAGAACTCCAAACTTCACCCTGAGCGACGCCATGTTCACTTCCGATCGAAAGAGCTTGCGTTCACGCGTCTACGCTACGTCGAAAACGCGACGATTCCATTAATTGCATTATGGTCAAAGTGGGTCGAAATTCTACACTTTAGATGGTCCTGCCGCGTTGCGGGATGCCTCCTGTGTCATTTTTGCCGCAAGCGGCTTGCGCGTGCTTGCCAGAATCGAGCTAAGTCCTGTTGGGTAGAGCGCGTGCTCTGCTGGAGTCCCCCATGTTAGCGGTCTTCATCCCCTCGGAAGCCTCATTGAAGAAAGTCGATCTCCCCGATCTGGCGAGCTTGCCGGAGAGCGCTGTCTGGATCGACCTGGTGAAGCCGACGGCTGCGGAGGACAAAGCCGTGGAGCGGCTGGGCGGGATCGCGGTGCCGACCCGAGAGGACATGCAGGAGATCGAGATCTCCAGCCGGCTCTATATCGAGAACGGGGCCCGCTACATGACCGCCACCCTGATGTGCGCGGCGGACACGGAGAACCCGCGCACCACCGCGGTGACCTTCATCCTCTCCAGCCACCGCCTGGTGACAGTGCGCTATGACGACCCGAAGCCCTTCATGCTGGTGGAGAACAAATTGAGGCGATCCTGCGCGCCCGGCATCACCGGTGAATCAGTGCTGATGGAATTGCTGGATGCGGTGATCGACCGCAACGCCGATATCCTGGAGCGCGCCGGCGGCGACATGGACAGCATCAGCCATGATATTTTCGAACCCGCGGGCGCCGCGCGCACTGGGCACGCCAAACGCTATTCGGACATCCTGATCGCAATCGGCCGCAAGGGCGATCTCACCTCCAAGGTTCGCGAGAGCCTGGTCTCGATCGGCCGCGTGGTGACGTTCGTTGCCGCGGCGGTCGATGGCGTCAAATGGTCCAAAGACATGCGCGAGCAACTCAAAACCATGCAACGCGACGTGATTTCGCTGACCGATCACGCCTCCTATTTGTCCAACAAGATCACCTTCGTGCTCGACGCCATGCTCGGCGTCGTCAATCTCGAGCAAAACAACATCATAAAATTGTTCTCGGTGATGGCGGTGGTGCTGATGCCGCCAACCCTGATCGCCTCGATCTACGGGATGAATTTCAAGGTGATGCCGGAGCTCGAATGGCAGCAC
>JAICIT010000409.1 GCA_025960445.1 Bradyrhizobium sp.
GGCGCTGCAGGTTCGGGCACCGACGCCGGCGGCACCGGCGGTGGCTGATCGCTGAACATCTGGGCTGCGGCTGGGGAAATGACGGTCCAGATCAGCCCGCCCGCCGTCGCAAGTGCTGCCAGCAAGCGCCGGCCCTGCACGAATCGGTTGATGCCATTCCCCCCAGAACTCATCGGCATGCTTTTCACCGAAAACGCGGCAAATTCAAGCCTGCGGGTCTGCTGGATGACCGCATTGGAACTGACAGTAATACCAACGGTTGTTTTGGTCGCCGCGATCCAGTCACAATACCTGCCTAGGCCCGCCGCAACGCCGGCATAAACTATGCTTGCGATAAGTTCTGGCAGGCTACCCCGTAGCGGATAGCCTCAGGGCCGGGAGATACGACGTGCTGGAAATTTTGATCGGACGAAGTCAAAGCGGCTCTGAAGGCAAGGATAAGGTAGGCCTGGGCACCATCCGCCGGCCGGTGATCGGGCTGGCGCTTGGCGGCGGGGCCGCGCGCGGATTTGCCCATATCGGTATTATCCGGACCTTGGTTGCGCATGGCATTATCCCCAACGTGATCGTCGGCACGTCGATCGGCGCGGTGGTCGGCGGCGCGCACGCGGCGGGCCAACTGGACCGGCTGGAGGAATGGGCGCGTAGCCTGCAGCCCCGGAATATTTTCGGTTATCTGGATATCCGCCTTAACGGTTCCGGTTTGATCGGCGGGGCCAAGCTTGCGGCCCAGCTGGAGACCGCGATCGGTCCGACGCTGATGGAGGACCTGCCGATCAAGTTCGCGACGGTCGCGACGGAAGTGCGCACCGGTCATGAGATCTGGCTCACTCACGGCCGCATGGTCGACGCAATACGCGCCTCTTACGCACTGCCTGGAATTTTCTCACCGGTGCTGGTGGGTGACCGATGGCTGGTCGACGGGGCGTTGGTAAATCCTGTGCCGGTGTCGGCGGCGCGCGCGCTCGGAGCCGAGATCGTGATCGCCGCCAATCTGTCGAGCGATGTCTTTACCCACAGCACCACGATCTATTCGCACGGCGCGCCGGCAGACGCGCCGGAGCAAGTCATTGAAGCGGTGCCGCCCAAGCGCGGCTTCGGCAGACTGTTTTCCGCAGAACGCACCATGAAGCGCGAGTTCTTTGGCGGCGGCGGACGGCCGGGCATTTCCAGCGTGATGGTTGACGCCTTCAACATCATGCAGGACCGCATCACCCGCGCCCGTCTGGCCGGCGATCCGCCTGACCTGTTGATAACCCCTCGAGTCGGACAGATCGGCTGGTTCGACTTCCATCGCGCTGGCGATCTCATCTCGTTCGGCGCACGTGCGGCCGAGCGCGCCATCGAATCCATTCAAGAGGCCATCCAGATACTCGCGCCCGGCGCGCCCAGCCCTGCTCCGACACTCGACAAGACGCCCTGATCGCGCCCGGGAGCGATCAGGCGGTCTTGATGTACTCGCGCATCGCTTCCTGCTCCGTCTCGTATTCACGGACGCGCCATTTGACGATGTCCCCGATCGAGATCAGGCCGACGACCACCCCGTCCTCGACCACGGGCAGATGGCGGAACTTGCCCAGCGTCATCATCTCCATGATCCCGGCGACGGTGTCAGCTTGTCGGCAACTGACGACCTTGCGCGTCATGGTCGCGCTGACCGGTTCATCGAGCACCCTGGCTCCGCGTTCTCCGAGCACTCGAACAATGTCGCGCTCCGACAGGATGCCTTCGATACGGCCCTTGCTCATCACCAGTAAGGCGCCGATTTTTCGTTCGCCAAGAACCTTTATCGCTGCCGAGAGCTTCACGTCCGGTTCGACGCTCTCAATGTGATGGCCTTTGGAATCGAGAATTGCACGTACCGTCATTGTCGTCTCCCCTGAAGCCGATCGCGATCTTTGAGCGAGCGCGATCTTTGTTCCGCGAGTCTTCAATCAACAGTTCAGCGTCGCCTTTGTTGCGGCGCGTTCGGCAAGTACGGGCATAAGCACATGCCTACGCCATGTCTGATTGCAAGTGATGATGAATGAAATGGGTTTGCGCCGCAAGCAATGATCAGGGACGCCGGGATGCATCTTGCGATGACGCATCCGCAGCATGCGCAGAGGTGCCCGGCACCGGATCGAACAGCGAAAACAACAGCAGGCCGGCGAAAAATCCGCCGATATGCGCCTGCCAGGCAACGCTGACACCCTCGGTTCCAATTGAGATCGAGCCCAACCCGAAGATGATGTTGATGCCGAACCAGACGCCGAGAAAAGCAAGCACGCGCGGATTGCGAAGCGCGCGCGAAAGCGAAAGCGCCGGCACCTTCGCGGCGGCATTCGCATCGCCGCGGCTGAACGAGAGAAAGCTGCCCTTTACGAACGCAAAGCGAATGGCTGCCGCCATCGCGCCGGACACTGATGCCGAAGCCCCGATCATGGGCGCGACGGCGTGCTCATGGGTAACGAGATGCGCCACCGCGCCCGCTATTGCTGTTACCGCCATGAACAGGAAGAACCTGAAGGCGCCAAAGCGGCGCGCAAGCGCGCTACCAAATGGCAACAGCCACAGCACATTGAAGGCGATATGACTGAAGCTGGCGTGCAGGAGCGAATAGGTCACGAACGTCCAGACCCGCGCGCCGGCGCCACCCGGAAAATCGATGGACAGCAGCGTTGAATCGTAGCGCTTCGGAATGAAACCGAACACGTCGATGGTCCAATTCTCCCACTCGACCGGCAGCAATACGCGCAGATGTATCACCGCCAGCAGCAGGACATACGCCGTCAACGGCCCCGGGAGGGTCAGGATCGGTTCGCGCGGTTGTTCGGTCGAAAGTTGTGGCGACGATTCCAAAGGCTTCAACACCTGGTGCGAGCGGCTGATGCGGACTGCCCCCCATAGGCGGGTTGCCCACCCTGCGCAAGCGCGCCTTGATGACAGCCAATCGAAACACCGTGCTTTGAGGCCGTTTGAGCAGCCAGCGTTACTGATCGACCATGCGTCAGGTGCAGTCGCCAAAACGCAGAAAGCGCCGAAGTGTCGTTAGGCGTCGAATCGTCCAGGCTGTGGCGAGACATTTGGTCGCGTCGTCCCAGCGAGTTATTCCGAGGGGTAAAAAGCACGTGAGCCGTGTCTCGTTCGGCTTGGCAGGGGTCGCTTGTTTCTCCTCGGGAATTGAACGATTCCCCCTGCCGAGGCGTTGATGGCCAGTTCCAGCTTTGCGAACGAGCGGGGAAAGTCTGGCCTCCTGCCATGATCAGTTCAGTGATTGTCCGGATCGTCGACTACTGCGCCCGCTTCCGGTGGGCGGTCGTCGTTGCCGGTACGATCCTGATGCTTGCGACGGCGGCTTACGATTTCGCCCAATTCTCCATCAATACCGATGTCGAAGGCCTGATCGCCCAAGACCTGCCGTGGCATCAGAGACAGGTCGAGTTATCCAAAGCCTTTCCTCAGAAAGGCATTTCGGCGGTGGTTCAAGCCCCAACCGCCGAGAACGCTTCCTTGGCGACCGACGAACTCGCGCAGCGTCTCTCGAAAGATACAAACCTGTTTCCACTGGTAGGACAGCCAGACAGTGGCGAATTTTTCGAACGCAACGGTTTGCTGTTCGGCTCTCCGGCCGAAGTTCAAAAAAGTGCCCAGGGGCTCGCGCACGCCCAGCCGATGATCGCAACCCTGGCCGCGGATCCGAGCCTTCGTGGCGTGATGAAGACGCTA
>JAICIT010000410.1 GCA_025960445.1 Bradyrhizobium sp.
CCAGGACGCTCGCCGACAAGCCGCTGGTCACCAGGCTTCTTGCTGCGCTTGCCCGCGCCGATCGCGAATATCACGATGTCATCCTGGCTGCTATCAGCGATGGCAAGGTGCCTCTCAATCAGAAGACGCGGCCGCTGTTGGAAATCATCGCGAAATATACCAACCTGCTGGTGGAGCAGGTGATCGGCAACTGCGCTTATATCGATCCCGACGGCAAGCTCGACGTCGGCAATGTCGCTAATCAGATCGCATGGCTGCAACAACAGGGCTTCGTCGACAAAGGCGTCACCGCCGACGAGATCATTGCCAAAGAATATGTGAAGCCGGATTGATGAGGACGCATTTTCCGGTTGTGGGACCCATCCTTCGAGACGCAACGCTTCACGACGCTCCTCAGGATGAGGACTCAAACTTTGTAATGAGGAGCGAAGCGCCAAGAACTCAAACCTTACGGTGAGGAGCGCGAAGCGCGTCTCCAACCATGGGGCCCCGTACGCGAACTGACCACGCAATGGGAACAACAAGCAGATGGACCTGATTGCCGATCGCATTAGCCACCGCTTCGGCGCGCTCGAAGTGCTCGACAACGTGTCATTCACGGTCGGGCCGGGCGAGGTCGTCGCAATCGTTGGCCCCTCCGGCTGCGGCAAGAGTACGTTGTTGTCGATTCTGGGCGGGCTGTTGCGGCCGAGCGCGGGCGCCGCTCAATTGCGTGGCGCGCAACCGGCCGATAGCCGTAACCCGCTGACATTTGTGTTCCAGGATTTCGCGCTGCTGCCGTGGTGCACGGTCAATGAGAACGTGGACTTCCCGCTGCTGCATACAGGTCTGACCGACAGTAACCGCTGCGCGATTGTCGATGACGTTTTGCACCGGACCGGCCTGGCGGATTTCCGGGCGATGTATCCCAAGCAGTTATCCGGCGGCATGCGGCAGCGCGTCGGCATTGCCCGCGCGCTCGCGGTCCGACCTGCGATCCTGTTGATGGACGAGCCGCTGTCGGCGCTGGATTCGCAAACGCGCGAACTGCTGATGGAGGATTTTATCCGGCTGCTCGCCGACGGCTCGGTGGGCGCGGTCTACGTTACGCATAATCTCGAGGAAGCGGTGCGGCTTGCCGATCGCATTGTCGTGTTGTCGAGGCGGCCGGGCCGCGTCCGCGAGGTGGTTAACATCCCGATGACGCGAGGAGCACGCAGCGACATCGGCGCTCGCGAGAAGTTGCTGGCGCTGCAAACCGAGCTGTGGTCGCTGATCCGGGAGCAGGCGATCGACGCCGAGCGCGAGGTCCAGCATGCTTGACCGCGCGCCATCGAACCGTGAAGCGCCGTCGGCGGATCTCAACTCTGAAACGCGGCCGGTCCGCTTTCGCGGCGCAGGCTTTATGCCGAAGGCCGGGCGCTATTCCGGCTGGGTCGCGTTGTTGCTGATGATTCTGATCTGGCAACTGGCCGGCAGCGCCGGATTGGTCAATTCGCTGTTCCTGCCAACGCCGTTTGCGATTGCGCGGGCGATCTGGCAACTCGCGATAACCGGCGCGCTTTGGCACCACCTGTCCTATTCAATCTTGCGCATCGGAATCGGATGGGTCCTCGGCACGATTGCCGGCGTCGTCGTCGGTTTCGCGATCGGGCTCTCGAGCCTGGCTCGCGGGGTGGGGATCACCTTTATCTCGGCGCTGTTTCCGATTCCGAAAATTGCGCTGCTGCCGTTGCTGATACTCTGGCTCGGTATCGGTGAGGAGCCGAAGATCGCCACCATCGCGCTGGGTGTGTTCTTTTCCACGGCCATTTCGGTGTATAGCGGCGTCGATGCGGTGCCGCGCAACCTGATCCGGATGGCGCAAAGTTTCAACGTACCGTTCCACGCCATTGTCAGCCGCGTGATCTGGCCGGGCGCGCTTCCCTCGATCCTCGCGGGATTTCGGATCAGTGCCTCGGTGGCATTGCTGCTGGTGGTGAGCGCCGAGATGATCGGCGCCGAATTCGGGATCGGCGCCTTCGTGCTACAGGCCGGCAATCTGATGCAGACCGATCAGCTATTGGCGGGCGTGGTGATCCTGTCGCTGTTTGGCCTTGCGGTGGGTAAGGCGATCAATTGGCTGGAAACGCGGCTGTTACACTGGCGCTGAACTCTGCTTCCTCGCGCCCGCTCGGGAAGAACGTTCAGGCGTTGCCGCGATCTTCGCGAAACAGATCGAGCTTCTCCTGCACCGGACGATCCGAGAAGCTGAACAGCACCGAATCCTGATCGGCTTCGTGGGTGACCCATTGCCAGCTCGGCACCACGAACAGGTCGCGCGGACCCCACTCAAACGTCTGTTCGCCGATCCGCGACCGGCCCTTGCCTTCGATCGCTGCGAACACCGTGCCGTCCGTGGAACGATAGCGCGCGGTCTTGAAGCCCTTCGGCAGCAATTGGATGAACGTGCCGATGGTCGGCATCGCAAAATCGCCGGTCTCGGGATTGGAGAATTTCAGCTTCAGTCCATGACAGGCATCCCACTCGTCGCGCGCCTTGGCGCGCTCTAGTGCTTCGCGCGTGTACTGATACGGGTAGTTGAAGATCGGCGAGGTTTTTGAGGTTCGTTTCTCATCGACCGGCAGCAGGTTGTGGCCGTAACGGGCAAAGCTGTCGCCGGCCGGGCGGGTGACCTTCTGCTGGTCTTCATTCGACCCTTCGGCGAAAGACGCGTCGAAGAATTGCACCATCGGGATATCGAGCCCATCGAGCCAGAACATCGGCTCCGAGGTCTCGTTGCTATGGTCGTGCCAGGTCATCGAGGGCGTGATCACGAAATCGCCCGGCTCCATCGCGGTGCGCTCGCCGTCGACCGCCGTATAAGCGCCCTTGCCTTCCAGCACGAAACGCAACGCTGACTGGCTGTGGCGGTGCGCCGGGGCGATGTCGCCGGGGACCACCATCTGCACGCCGGCAAACAGCGACGTGGTTATTTTCGATTGGCCGCGAAGCCCGGGGTTCTCCAGCACCAACACGCGCCGCTCGGCTTCCTTCGCGGTGATCAGTTTGCCGGCCTCGGTCATGTAGTCGCGGATCGCGTCGAATTTCCACAGATGCGGGCGGCAGGCGCTCTTCGGCTCGGGCGTAATCAGATCGCCCATCACGTTCCACAGTGCGGAGAGATTCTCGCCATCGATCTTGCGATAGAACGCCTCGCGTTCCGGCGTCTTCTGTACGGCTTCCATGGCGAGCCTCCCGTGGTTCTCTGGACAGAGATTGACAGCATACTTACGATATGGATAGCGTCAATGCCGGCGTGAAAGCCAACGATAGAAGTCCAGGGAGGTTCCGATGAGGCTGCACGGCTATTTCCGCAGCAGCGCGTCCTACCGGGTCAGAATTGCCTTAAATCTGAAGGGGCTGAGCGCGGAGCACCTGCCGCACCACCTGCGAAAGGGCGAGCAGCGCGATCCGGCGTATCTCGCAATCAATCCGCAGGGGCTGGTCCCGACGCTGCAGGACCAGGGCATCATCATTACCCAGTCGCTGGCCATCATCGAGTGGCTGGAAGAAACTCACCCCGAGCCGCCGTTGCTGCCAAAGGACGCGCTGCGCCGGGCGCATGTGCGAGCATTTGCGCAGGTTCTCGCCTGCGATACGCACCCTGTGCAGAATCTGAAAGTGCTGACGCGCTTGCGGGAGCTCGGTCTTGCGGGAGAAAAAGTGACGGACTGGGCGGCATGG
>JAICIT010000411.1 GCA_025960445.1 Bradyrhizobium sp.
AAGCGCCGTCGTCGCTTGTAATTCTTTTCACAGCAGATCAAGATCGTTTCCAGGGAAGGTATCCGGGACGAAACCGGATGAGGGCGGGCAAATATGGACGAATTGATTGGGCGGCTGGCTGTAAAGGCCGGCATGGATGAGGCTGTGGCCGAAATTGCCATCGGCATCATCCTGGATTTCCTTCGCAACGAAGGTCCTCCCGAGAAAGCTCAGGCCCTGATCGATCGGATTCCGGGCGCGGAAGCTGCAATCGCCACCTCAAGCAACAGCGGCGGGCTCGTGCGTTTGATGGGCGGCGGGCTGATGGCGCTCGGCACCAAGCTGATGGCACTCGGTTTGGGTATGAGTCAGATTCAAAACGTCGCGCGTGAGATTTTCAGCTTCGGCCGCGAGAAGATCGGCGCGAAGCAAATGGGTGCGATCATCACCGGCACGCCCGGTCTTAGTCAGTTCGCTTAAGTATTTTTTATATCGAGTACCATGACATATCCAATTTCCGATATTGACGGCCTCCCATCCTTTGCCGCTTCCAAGTTGAAATCGGTGGGAATTCGCACGACCGATGGCCTGCTCGAAGCCGCAAGAAGCGTGAAGGGCCGTAAGGCGCTTTCGGAGAAGACTGGCATCAGTGAGCAGCTACTTCTGGAATGGGCCAATGTTTCCGACTACATGCGAATTCCCGGCATGGGCAAGGCCAAGGTCGGCCTGGTGCGCGCCGCCGGCGTAACTACGGTTCGCGAACTCGCGTTGCGCAACCCGGCGCGGCTGGCCCAGAACATGAAGGAAGTGAATACCAGACGCAAACTCGTCCGCGTTTTGCCTTCCGAAAAGTCGGTCGAGCAGCTGATCGCGAAGGCGCGCAAGCTTCAGCCGAAAATCAGCTACTAAAGGCTTCTAGTCGGCTCCCGGCCGGCCCACGGGGAGAGGTTTGGGCGTCTTGACAGCCATGCGCGGACCGCGCAAAGCCACCGCATGGTCGCGACTTCCTCCAGCAGAGCCCCGCCGGCCGGCGCCGCAGGTCATGCGAAATTGACGGCGCTGCTTTCCAAACCATATCCGGCCGTGATGGGCATCCTCAACCTCACGCCGGATTCGTTTTCCGACGGCGGCCAGTTTATGGCGCCGGAGCGCGCGCTGGCGCAGGCGCACCGCATGATCGCGGATGGCGCTGATATTATCGATATCGGCGCAGAGTCGACGCGGCCCTATGGAGCCGCGGAGCCCGTTTCAATGGATGAAGAACTCAAGCGTTTGCAGCCGGTGCTGCCCGAAGTGGTTTCGCTCGGAGTCCCCGTATCGATCGACAGTATGAAATCGGCTGTAGTTGCCTGGGCGCTCGATGCAGGAGCATTCATGGCGAACGACGTCTGGGGCCTGCAGCGCGATTCCGAGATGGCCAAGCTATTGGCGGCGCGCCGTTCGCCAGTCATCGTCATGCACAACCGCGAGCGGATCGACGGCGAGATTGACATCATGCAAGAAATTGTCGCGTTCTTCAGGCGCTCGCTGCAAATCGCGACGGATGCCGGAATTGCACCAGGCGATATCGTTCTCGATCCGGGGATCGGCTTTGGCAAAACGCCCGAGCAGAGCATGACTGCGCTTGCCAGGCTCGATGAACTCCGCGAATTCGGTTTGCCGCTATTGGTCGGCGCGTCCCGCAAGCGCTTCATCAACTCAGTGTCAGCTTCAGAACCGCATCAGCGCCTGGGAGGCTCAATCGCGGCGCATCTGGTGGCGGCTCAACGCGGTGCTCGCATCATCCGGACCCATGATGTATCGGAAACCGTACAGGCGCTACGTGTAGCGACGGCAATCTGGGACAAGCGATGAGCGACATGATCTTCATCACAGGCGTGGTCATCCATGCCCGTCACGGTGTGATGGAGCATGAGACCGAGGTAGGCCAGCGTTTCGTGATCGATCTTGAATTATCGACTGACCTGTCGCAATCCTCCCGTACCGATCGTCTCGCTGATACCGTCTCCTACTCCAATGTGGTCGCCACGGCGACCGCCGCCTTCAAGAATGCGAATTATAAATTGCTGGAACGCGCGGCTGGCGCGGTGGCCGATGCAATACTGGTCGTGTTTCCCCGCATCAGCGCGGTCAAAGTCACGGTACACAAGCCGCATGCGCCGATCGCGGCCATCTTTAAAGACGTTGGTGTCGTCCTGACGCGCACCCGACAAGCGCCCTCGCATGGCTGACGCCTTGATCGCGCTTGGCGGTAACGTCGGCGACGTTCGGGCGACCTTTAACAAGGCGATCGCAAATATCTGCGGCATGGCGCAGGCGGTGCTGCTGGCCCGCTCGTCGGACTACGCCACCCCACCCTGGGGCGATGAACAGCAGGCCCCGTTCATCAACGCCTGCATCGAAATCGACACCAGCCTCGATCCCCACGCACTTTTGTTTACGCTGCACAAGATTGAGAGCAAGTTTGGGCGCGATCGCGGCAATGAAAGACGCTGGGGCCCGCGCACCCTCGATCTCGACCTGATCGCCTATGACGACGTCTCAATCCAAAAGCCCGAATTGACGCTGCCGCACCCACGGCTGTTCGAGCGCGCCTTCGTGCTGGTGCCGCTCGCCGAGATAGCGCCAGACCGTGTGATTGCCGGGCAGAGCGTTTCGTCCGCTTTGGCCAAGCTGTCCATGATTGGAATCGAGCAGTTACCGGACCTGAGCTGACGGAAATTGCCTTCGAGACCAGAAACAACCGTTTGGCTTGGCGAATACGACGTGGCAATTTCCGGACATTAGCATAGAGGCCTCGGAGCGAACCGCCTGATGACGTCTGTAACTGAAGAGCTGCGGCTGGCTGCCGATTTCGCCCCCTCAACGTTCGAGGATTGGCGAAGGCTTGTCGACGGCGTGCTGAAGGGTGCGCCATTCGAGAAACTCGTCAGCGAAACCTATGACGGCTTGAAGATCGATCCGATCTATCCGCGCGCGAGAGGCGCGGCGGCGGTGGCGGGGCGCCCCGCGGCCACACCATGGCAACTTATGCAGCGGATCGACCATCCGGACGCAACACAGGCGAACGCGCAGGCACTGCACGATCTCGAAAATGGAGCCACGGGGCTGGCCCTGGTATTTGCGGGCGCCAATTCCGCCCATGGGTTTGGCCTGGAGCCATCCGCGGCTGCGCTGGAGAAGGTGTTGGAAGGCGTGGTCCTCAACGCGGGAGTTTCGATCGAACTTCAGGTCGGTCCCCAGTCCCGAATGGCCGCGATATACCTCGCGGAACACATCACACGCAAAGGCCTCGATCCCGCCGCTTGCGATATCCGGTTTGGTCTGGATCCGCTCGGCGCATGCGCCGCTTGGGGATCCAGCCCCTATCCATGGCGCGAGATCGTCATCGCGGTCACGAGTGGCATCAAAGCGCTTGCTGGTATGGGATTCAGAGGACCGTTCGCGGCTGCCGATGGTCAGGTGATCCATGATGCCGGCGGCTCGGAAGTGCAGGAACTCGCATTCGTGCTGGCATCAGCCATCGCTTACCTGCGCGCGTTGGAGGGTGCCGGCGTCGATCTCGAAACGGCGCGTGGCATGATCTACGCGCGGCTTGCCGCCGACGCCGATCAGTTTCTCACGATGGCGAAGTTCCGTGCCTTGCGGCTCTTGTGGGCACGGATCGAACAGGCCTCTGGCCTCGCGCCGAAGCCGATCTTCATCGCGGCCCAAACA
>JAICIT010000412.1 GCA_025960445.1 Bradyrhizobium sp.
AGGCCGTAATTGAGATACCGCTCCAGGTAGAGTGCGGTCATCCCGGGGTTATGGGGGTTGTTGAACCATTCGCTGGATCGAAGCTTGCGCCTGGTGACGCCGGTAAGCGGCTTGTTCATTGTTTCTCCCGCAGCGCACATGCCTTGTTTTTGTGCGAAACCTTCGTATTGGCGCCGGATGTTTGCATGTCAATGTCCCCTCTGCAATGTTCACGGGAACGGTAACACCCTACGACTTTGATCCAACGACATCGACAAAAAAGTCTGGTAAGACGCCCGACAATAAAAGGACGATGGCGGCTTTACCGCTGAGGCTCAGTTAACCGGGGAGGATAAGTATGTCGTCGGTGCAGATTCGCGACGTGCGGAAATCGTTTGGGGGCTTTGAAGTCCTGCACGGCGTGTCGATCCCGATCGAGGACGGCGCATTCGTCGTCCTGGTGGGTCCATCTGGCTGCGGCAAATCGACCCTGTTGCGGATGCTGGCGGGTCTCGAAAACATCACCTCGGGCACGATTTCGATCGGCGAGCGCGTCGTCAACAATGTCCAGCCCAAAGAGCGGGACATCGCGATGGTGTTCCAGAATTACGCGCTTTATCCGCACATGACGGTCGCGGACAATATGGGCTTTTCATTAAAGCTGCGCGGCGCAAGTGCCGGGGAGATCAGCAAGGGAGTGAAGCGCGCGGCCGAGATTCTGGCGCTGACGCCTCTGCTGGATCGCTACCCCCGACAATTATCGGGTGGACAGCGACAGCGTGTGGCTATGGGACGCGCGATCGTGCGCGATCCGCAGGTGTTCCTGTTTGACGAGCCGCTTTCCAACCTCGATGCCAAGCTGCGCGTCGCGATGCGTACCGAAATCAAGGAATTGCATCAGCGGCTAAAGACCACCACCGTGTACGTCACTCACGACCAGATCGAAGCCATGACGATGGCGGACAAGATCGTGGTGATGCATGATGGAATTGTCGAGCAGATGGGCACCCCGCTCGAGCTGTATGACAAGCCGGACAACCAGTTCGTTGCAGGTTTCATCGGCTCGCCGGCGATGAACTTCCTCAACGGCAAGCTCGCGGTCAATGGAAGCCCGGGCTTCGTGGGCCCGAACGGCGTCAAGCTGCCGCTGATGAGAGCGCCTGCCAATTCCGACGGCCAGCCTGCCGTCTATGGCATCCGTCCTGAGCATTTCACGATCGCCGACGATGGCGCGGAAGCTGAGATCGTCGTCGTTGAACCTACCGGATCGGAAACGCAGGTCATCGCCAAGCTCGGTGGCGAACAGATCATCGCGGTGTTTCGTGAACGCCACCAGTTCAATCCTGGCGACAGGGTGCGCCTCAAACCCAATCCGACCCTGGTGCATCTATTCGACGAGACCACCGGACGCCGACTGAACTCTTGAGCACTCATGAACTCTTGAGCAATTAAAACGAGCCAAAAAGGGAGAATGGACTATGCAGGATTTTACTCGCCGCACGCTTCTTCAGGGCGGCACCGCGCTTGCGGCGGCTGGCGCGCTTACCGGGCCGGCCTTGCTGGAGTTTGCCAAGGCCTGGGCTCAGTCGGCGCCGTGGAAGGCCGAGAAGGATGCCAAACTGACGGTGATGCGCTGGAAGCGCTTCGTGCCGGCGGAGGACGACGCCTTCAACGCCATGGTGGCGGCATTCAAGACCGCGACCGGTACCGAGATGAATGTGTTCAGCGAGTCCTTTGAGGATGTGCAGCCAAAGGCTTCGGTCGCCGCTAACACCGGTTCGGGACTCGATCTGGCTTGGGGCTTGCATACCCTGCCGCAGTTGTTCCCGACCAAAGTGCTGAAGATGAACGACGTTGCCGACTACCTCGGCAAAAAGTACGGCGGATGGACGGACGCGGCAGCGAAGACCTGCAAACACGGCGACGACTGGCTCGGCATCCCTGTGGCCACGATCGGCGGTTACATGACGTACCGCAAGTCTGCTCTGGACAAGGCCGGCTTCAAGGAATTTCCGAAGGATTTTCCGGGCTTCCTCGAGATGTGCAAGGCGCTGAAGAAAAACAACACGCCGGCCGGGTTTGCGCTTGGCCATGCGTCGGGCGACGCCAACGGTTGGCTTCACTGGTTGCTTTGGGGCCATGGCGCCTACACGGTGGACAAGAACGACAAGGTGATCATCAACTCACCTGAGACGATCAAGGCGCTGGATTACTGCAAAGCCTTGTCCGAGACCTTCATTCCAGGTGTGGCTTCCTGGAACGACTCGTCCAACAACAAGGCGTACCTCTCGGGTGAACTCTACTGCACCGCCAACGGCATCTCGATTTACGTTGCGGCGAAAGACGATCCGACCAAGAAAGAACTTGCGGACGATACTTATCATGCGCTTTGGCCAGTCGGGCCGGTCGGGCATCCGACGGAGTTGCAGCTTGCCGTTCCGATTCTGGCGTTCAATTTCACTAAGTACCCGAACGCGGCCAAAGCATTCATCGCCTTCATGCTGGAGAAGGAAAATTACGAGAAGTGGCTCTCTGGCGCGCGCGGGTATCTGACCCATACGCTCAACGCATACGACTCGGCGCCGGTATGGACCGCGGACCCGAAGAACGCCGTGTTCGCCCAGGCCAGCAAGCGCGCGCTTCCGGCTTCCGGCATCGGCACCCCGGGCGAGAAGGCCGCGACCGCGATCGCCGACTTCCTCGTGGTCGACATGTTCGCCAACTACTGCACCGGCACCAAAGACGCGAAGAGCGCGATTGCAGAGTGTGAACGCCAGTTGAAGCGCATCTATCGCTAGGAGTACAATCGGGCGGGCCGCAGTTGCTCGCAGCCCGTCCGATTCATTGGCGTGACATTCTAGCGCGAGCAACGGTGATGACGGCATCGCCGACCCAAAGGGATTTCGTCAATGGCTGACATCGCACTGCAACGCAGTACCGCCAAGCCGCAGATACGCGAGGCAACGGCATGGGACCAGCTCAAGACCAACAGGAATTGGCTGGGGTTCTGGTTCATGCTGCCGGCGATGGGTTTCTTGATATTCTTTCTGGCCTATCCGCTGGGGCTTGGCATCTGGATATCGTTTACTGACGCTCGGATCGGACGGCCCGGCGAATTCATCGGCACCGAAAATTACGAGTGGCTGTGGGGCGATTCGATTTTCTGGCTGTCGGTATTCAACACGCTTTTGTACACGACAGTCGCCAGCGCGATTAAGTTCGCGGTCGGGCTCTATCTTGCTTTGCTACTGAACGAGAATATGCCGTTCAAGGCGATGCTGCGAGCACTCGTGCTGATTCCGTTCATCGTGCCGACAGTGCTCTCCGCCTTGGCATTCTGGTGGATATTCGACTCGCAATTCTCGATCATCTCCTGGTCGCTCAGGCATCTCGGCCTGATCACCCAGAACATCAATTTTCTCGGAGACGTCACCTGGGCGCGCATTTGCGTGATCTTCGCCAATATCTGGCGCGGTGTTCCCTTTGTCGCGATCACACTTCTGGCAGGCCTGCAGACAGTGCAGCCGTCGCTATACGAGGCCGCGACGCTCGACGGCGCCAGCAAATGGGAAATGTTCCGCTACATTACCTATCCGCTGCTCACGCCGATAATCGCGGTCGTGATGACGTTCTCGGTGCTATTCACTTTTACCGACTTCCAGCTGATCTGGGCGATGACGAGGGGCGGCCCTGTCAACGCCACTCACCTGATG
>JAICIT010000413.1 GCA_025960445.1 Bradyrhizobium sp.
ATAAACATGATCAGCCGCGAAAATCCTCATGCAACAGGCCGAACAGCAGGTGATCCTGCCAGACGCCGTTGATGCAGAGATAGCGCCGCGCCAGTCCTTCGCGCGCGAAGCCGCACTTTTCCAGCACTCGGATCGACGGCACGTTGGACGGAATGCACGCAGCCTCGATGCGATGAAGATTGAGTTCGCCGAACAGCGAGGGCAGCAGCACGCGCAGCGCCGAAGTCATGTAACCGCGATGCGCGTATGGTTGCCCGACCCAGTATCCGATCGTGCCGGCCTGCACGATGCCGCGGCGAACATTTGCGAGGGTAATGCCGCCGATCATCGCTCCGTCGGATTCGCGAAACACCATGAATGGATAAGATCGGTCGGCCGCGATATCTTCCGCATAACGGCGCAGCCGTCGCCGGAATCCCGATCGGGTCAGATCGTCCGACGGCCAGATCGGCTCCCATGGTGTAAGATATTCGCGGCTGGATTCGCGCAATTGCGCCCATTGCAGAAAGTCGAACATCTGCGGCGCGCGCAGCAGCAGGCCGTGGCCGCGCGGAGCGAGCGCAGCCGGTCCGCTGGATGGCAGCCGAAACAGGGCCATGTTCGATACTCCCCTGCCGAAACCGGGGCGCTAACCGGCTTCAATGAAGCAGTGTTTTCGCCTTCGATCGGGTCAATCCTTCCGCAAAAGACACCGCCGTGTCCAGACCTCTTCCGCTGCCCAGCGCCACTACCGCCGGCCGGCTGCGCGACAATAATGCGCGGGCGGCGTTCCGCGTCGATTCCATGCTGACCGCATCGATCCTGGCCACCAGCTCCTCGACAGTCAGCGGACGCCCATAAGCCAGAACGTGGCGCGCGAGCTGCTCTGCGCGCGAACTGCAACTCTCCAACGCCATCAAAAGCCCCGCCTTCATCTGCGCCTTCGCGCGCGCTACCTCGGCTTCGGTCAATGTCTCCACCGCGTCATTGATGACATCGACAATGACTTCCATCATCTCGGGCGCGTCGCCCGGATCGGTTCCGGTGTAGAGCCCGAAAAATCCGGTGTCGGAAAAAGGCGCGTGGAAAGTGTAGATCGAGTAGCACAGCCCGCGCTTCTCGCGCACCTCCTGAAACAGCCGAGACGACATCCCGCCGCCGAGCGTATTTGTGAATACCTGCAACGAGAACAGCGACACGTCGGTCTGCGGCACGCCCTCCAGTGCGAGCGTCAGATGCGCCTGCTCGAGCTCGCGATGCACCACGCGCGAGCCGCCCTTGCCGAACATCGCAGTTTGCGGCTTGGGCGCAGGCGCGTCATCAAAGCTCGCGAACCGCTCCGTCACTTCCTCGACGATCCGCTTGTGATCAACTGCGCCGGCTGCAGACACGACCATGTCCGGGCCGCGATAATGCGTCGAGAGATAACCGCGCAGCGTATCGCGATTAAATCCCTTCAGGGTCTTGGCTGTTCCGAGCAGCGAGCGCCCGATCGGCTGATCCGGGTAGCACAGCTCGTTGAGATGCTCGAACACCACGTCGTCTGGCGTGTCCTGCGCGGCGCCGATTTCCTGCACGATCACGCTCTTTTCGCGCTCCAGCTCGTCCGGCACGAAGGAGGGATTGGTGAGAATGTCGGACAGCACGTCGAGCGCAAGCGGAACGTCTGCCTTCATCACCCGCGCGTAATAGGCGGTGGTTTCGGTTGAGGTGCCGGCGTTGAGATCACCGCCGACCGCCTCGATCTCCTCCACGATTTCCCGCGAGCTACGTCGTGTCGTGCCCTTGAACGCCATGTGTTCGAGCAAATGCGAAATGCCATGCTCGTTCGGCTTTTCGTCGCGACCGCCGACGCCAGCCCAAACGCCGAGCGCCGCGGTTTCCAGGTGCGGCATGGTGTCGGTGATCACCGTCAGGCCCGAGGGAAGCTTGGTGACATCGACGCTCATCCAACAACTCCTTGCTTCGCGGCGCGGCTGACCGACAGCACGAACTGCTCGACTTCGACCTGATCGTTTTTCATGACCTTGATGTGTTCGGGTTTTGTCATCAAACCCTCCAGCCAAGCCGGCAGTTCCGGACGGACGCCGCAAGCGGCTTTCACCGCATCGGGAAACTTCGCGGGGTGCGCGGTCGACAACACGATGTTGGGAATCCTGGAATCCGAAGTGTCGCGATCGGCCACGGCGAGTGCCACCGCGGTATGCGGATCGACAAGATCACCGGCCTCTCGCCACGCCGCGCGGATCGCAGCGCTCGTTTCGGTTTCGTCGGCGCGCCCCGCATCAAATTCTTCCCGGATCTTCGCAAGGACGGCGTCCGGCAGCACGAAACGGCCGGACTGTTTCAGTGACGCCATCAGCCGGCGGACTTCGGCCGCGTTGCGCCCGCTTGCCTCGAACAGCAGCCGCTCGAAATTCGACGACACCTGGATGTCCATCGATGGCGATGCTGTCGCGTGAACCTCGCGAACTTCATAGATGCCCGTCTTCAGCGTCCTTGGCAGGATGTCGTTTACGTTGGCGGCGATCCGCAGCCACCGCACCGGCAAACCCATCCGCTTGGCGACGTAACCGGCGAAGATGTCGCCGAAGTTTCCGGTCGGCACGGTGAAGTCGACGGTGCGCGCGGGCGCGCCGAGCGCGACTGCTGAGGTGAAGTAGTACACCACCTGCGCCACGATCCGTGCCCAATTGATGGAATTGACGCCGGACAGCGACACCGCATCGCGAAAGCTGTGATGATTGAACAACGCCTTCACGATCGCCTGGCAATCGTCGAAGTGACCTTCTATGGCGAGAGCGTGAACGTTGGCATGCCCGGACGTTGTCATCATCCGCCGTTGCACCTCGGAGATGCGGCCGTGCGGAAACAATACGACGAGGTCTACATTTGCCAGCCCGGCGAACGCGTCCACCGCGGCGCCGCCGGTGTCGCCTGAGGTCGCAACCACGATAGTCGTGCGCTGCGCGCGCTTGGCCAGCACGTGATCCATCAGCCGCGAGATCAGCTGCATGGCCACGTCCTTGAACGCGAGCGTCGGGCCATGAAACAGTTCGAGCCGGAATTGATGCGGGCCAATCTGGACCAGAGGAACCACCGCCGGATGACGAAAGGTGGCGTAGGCCTCGTTGGCCATGCGGCCGAGATCGGCGTCAGAAATTTCACCGGCGACGAACGGACGGATCACGTCCACGGCCACTTCCCAATACGGCCGGCCAAAAAAGGACGCGATCGTCTCCGGCGAAAGCCGCGGCCAGATTTCCGGCAGGTAAAGGCCGCCATCGCGGGCAAGCCCCGTCAGCATCACGTCACAGAAACCTAGGGCCGGGGCCTCACCCCGGGTCGAAATATACCGCGTCAAACCGCCCTCCAAAGGCTTGGGCTCACTCTCAAGCCTTTGATATCTCTAGATGATCGAGTTCACGCTGTGTGAAGTCGCCGGTCACCATAAAACGTTTTCGAACAATGGGAAATGGCGCACTGAAGCCGCGGAAGCGCCGTTTTGGGCCTTTCTCGCCCACGTATCGCTCCTCCCATGACTGGTGCGACATGCGCGCCGTTTCTTCCCTGCTGCTTGTTGTCCCTGCTCGCTTTCGCCTCGTCCTTCCTGCGAAAGCAGGACCCACAACCACGAAAATTTTGAAGGTTGGCAATGACGGCCGCTCTTTGTCATCCCTCCCCGCTTTGTGGGGGGGGGGGG
>JAICIT010000414.1 GCA_025960445.1 Bradyrhizobium sp.
TATGCCCGCGCCAGGCACTGGCGATGGGGCGACGCGGTTTGCTAGTGGCTCCTTGATTCTAACATTCGCAAAGACGCTCGCTGAAACGCGATGCGAATGTTAGAAGCAGACCACCAGGCTGTGCCGCGGTCGTTCTCATCAGGAGTTACTGATCATGTCATCGGGATGGATCATTATTGGCATTCTCGTCATTCTCGTTCTCTTCGCCTTCGCTGCATACAACCGACTGGTTACGCTCAATCAGCGCGTCGGACAGGCCTTCGCCGATATCGACGTCCAACTGAAGCAACGTCATGACCTGATCCCGAACCTGGTCGAGACCGTAAAGGGCTACGCGGCGCATGAGCGCGGCACGCTCGACGAGGTGGTAAAAGCGCGTAATGCCGCGATATCCGCACAGGGACCCGGACAGGTCGCCGCCGCCGAAAATCAGTTGACCGGTGCGCTTGGCAGGCTGATCGCGTTGTCGGAGGCTTATCCCGACCTCAAGGCCAACGCCAATTTCCAGCAACTGGCGAGCGAATTGGCCGATCTCGAAAACAAGATCGCCGCCAGCCGTCGTTTCTTCAACAACGCGGTCCAGGAATACAACACCGGGATCCAGCAGATGCCGACCGCCCTGTTCGCCGGCATGCTCGGCTTTACCCGCAAGGATTTCTTTGACCTCGGCGCCAGCAGGACCGAAGTCGAAACGGCGCCGCAGGTGAAGTTCTGATTTTGAAGGTCGCCCCGGCGGGGTAGCGCATTATGGCCGCTTACGGTCTTTACACGCACATCGCATCGAACAAATTTCGTTCGGTCGTCCTCCTCGCCGGACTTTTCGTTCTGGTCTACGTCATGGTCTATGCCGGCGCCTTGATCGCGGAAGTCGTGATCGACGCCGGCCAATCCACTAACGACTACCTGATGGCCGCGGCGCACGATCTGGTGGCGGCCTTTCCATATGCGACCGGGGCAGCGTTGCTGTGGATCGTGATCGCCTATTTTTTCCATCAATCGATCGTCGATGCCGTCACCGGCGGGGAAGATGTCACGCGGCAGCAGCAGCCTCGGCTGTACAATCTCCTCGAAAACCTCTGTATCTCGCGCGGCATCCCGATGCCGAAACTCAAGGTGATCGACAGCGACGCGCTCAACGCATTCGCAACCGGGCTTAATCACCGACAATATGCCGTCACCGTCACCTCAGCGCTGTTGAAGTACCTCAATGATCAGGAGATCGAGGCCGTGCTCGGGCACGAGCTCACCCACATCCGTAATGGCGACGTGCAGATGATGGTGATCGCGGTGATCATCGCCGGCGTGGTCGGCTTCTTCGCCGAACTGTTCTTCCGGAGTTTTTTCAACTTCAGTTGGCGATTCGGCGGCGGCTCGTCCTGGTCGTCGTCTTCGTCGTCATCTTCTTCGGAAAGCGACCGGAAAAGCTCGGGCGCCGGCGCGGTCATCGTCATGATTGTGGCCATCGCGCTGATCGCTCTCGCCTGGCTGCTGTCGCAATTGGTCCGGCTGGCGCTATCACGGTCACGCGAACTGCTCGCCGATGCCGGATCGGTCGAACTGACAAAAGACCCAGACGCCATGATCTCGGCTCTGCGCAAGATCGAGAACCGTGGCGAGCTACCCGGCGCGACCTCGGCCGTGATGGAATTGTGCGTCGACAATCCGCGCGAGGGCTTTGCGGACCTGTTTGCGACTCATCCTTCGGTCGATGCCCGGGTACGAGCACTGGTCGAATACGCCGGCGGGCACGATCCAGGCCCGCCGCTGCTGCCTTATGATGGCGGCGAGCAGCAGGAGCCCACGTTTGACACTGCGGGCGGGCCCGTCCAAGGACCTTGGGGTCCCTGGAGCAACGCTGGAAACCCGAAAGGCGGCTCGCAGAACGACGCACCCCGGCCTTGGGGCAATTCCGAGGGCCCGTGGGGCCCTCACTAGGCTGATGCGGCAAGACAATCAGCGTTTTGCCGGCGTTCCCGAGAAATTCGGCGGAGTTGACGCTCACAGCTGTCTAATGATTTGAATCCCGCGATCTTTCTGGCATGTTCGCCCAGGGACAGGGTTGCCGTGCCGCCAGCCGGGGGACTACCGCTGTCAGGGGGATTCGACGGCATGATCCGTAAGGGATACCGATTGCTCCAGAACGAACCGATTGGTTTGTTCTAGCATCATGCTTCAGACAAAAATGGGCGGGTAAGGAAGTTCATGGCCAAACCAGTTGTGATCGTGGTGGGCGCTGATAAGGGCGGGGTCGGCAAGACCACCGTCTCGCGGACGCTGCTTGACTATTTCAGCGCCAACAATGTGCCGACCCGCGCCTTCGATACGGAATTCCCGCGCGGCACATTAAAGCGGTTTCATCCCGGGCTGACCGAAATCGTCGATATTACGACGACGCCGGACCAGATGAAGATTTTCGATACGCTGAACGCGGCAAGCCCGTCGGTCACCGTGATCGACGTGCGCGCCGGCCTGCTCTCGCCCTCGCTCGTCGCTTTGCGCGATATCGGCTTTCTCGACGCGGCCAAATCCGGTCAAATCACCTTTGCGGTGTTCCATATACTGGGACCGTCGATCGCCTCGCTGGACGAAATCGCCGAGACCGCGAACTTCATGCAGGGCGCGAAATATTTCCTGGTGAAGAATTTCATCAACAATACGAGCTTCTTCGAATGGGACCAGGCGACCTACAATTCCTATTTCCATCGCATCAAGGATGCCACCGAACTCACGATCCCAAAGCTCAATGAGATGGCCTACGAGCAGGTCGAAGTCGCCTCGGTTCCGTTCCTCAAATTCGTCGCCAACAAGGGCGCGGCCGATGAGGCGGCGAACTATTCGTTCGTGCTGCGCGGCTACGTCCGCCATTGGCTGAGCAATGTCTGGACCGAGTTCGACCGCATCAAGCTCACCGATCTGGTCGGCACCAAAGCGGCCGCCCGAAGCGGCGAAAAATAGTTGCATAATCCGATCTATTTGGCTGGATTAAGCGCTCATTTCGCCTGATAGAACGCGTGATGCCCACCACGCCCGTCTTCATCGTTTGCTCGCCCCGGCCGCTTGTCGGGAAGACGCTGGTGGCGCGGCAGCTAAGCGAGTTCCTGCTATTGAAAAACGGTAACGTGACGGCGTTCGACATCAATTTGAAAGAGCCCTCGCTTCTCGATTACCTGCCCCGGATCACCGAGACCGCCGAAATCGCTGATACGTTCGGCAAGATAGCGCTGATGGATCGCGTGATCCTCAATGACGGCGTGGCGAAAGTCATCGATCTCGGCTTTCACGCCTTCGACGAGTTCTTCCGGATGCTGGAGGAAATCGGATTTATGAAGGAGGCGGCGCGGCGTGGCGTCTCGCCGGTCGTCATCTTCCTCGGCGATAACGATCGGGTTTCGACACAAGCTCATGACCGGCTGTTGGAGCAGATTCCGCCGACCGCGCTGGTCGTGGTGGATAATGAATACGTGGTTCGCGGTGAGCTGGCCGAAGCGATGACTCATGGACGACTGCTGCGCATTGCAGCGTTGCCCATGTTCCTGAAGACCTACGTCGACCGGCTGACCTTCTCATTCACCGACTATCTTCGCAGCGAAAAGGATTCATCGACCGAGCTTCACCAGTGGATCCGCACCAACTTCGTCAGCTTTCGCGAGCTGGAGCTGAGTTTGATTTTGCA
>JAICIT010000415.1 GCA_025960445.1 Bradyrhizobium sp.
ATCGATCAATCCGCTGTTCATTCCGAGGAACCATCGGGTCGAAGCGGTAATCGAAGCCGCCGTGAACAACGACGATTTCGCACCATTCGAAGAGCTCCTAACAGTGCTTTCAAAGCCGTATGAAGACCAGCCGGCCTTCGCCGAATACGCGCAGCCGCCGCAACCGGATCAACGCGTTCTGCAGACGTTTTGCGGCACCTGAATCGCAAATCCGCTTTTTGGTCGAGCCAACCGCGATCGCGGCAACCGCGATGAGCGGACTCATTCGGTGCGCCTCAGTTGACCCGCGGCGGAATTTCAAGCCCCGAATTGGCCGCATGGCCCTTGACATATCTGCGCTTT
Source organism: Bradyrhizobium sp. (assembly GCA_025960445.1). Taxonomy (GTDB): domain Bacteria; phylum Pseudomonadota; class Alphaproteobacteria; order Rhizobiales; family Xanthobacteraceae; genus Bradyrhizobium. Next base: position 343 of record JAICIT010000415.1, read on the forward strand.
CGGCAGAACGCCGTCCCGAGAAGTTTCATGGACTGTTCATGGATTTGATTAGCACCACTGCGGAACTCGCCGCGGCCTGCGCGCGTCTCAGCAAGCACCCGGTCATCACTGTCGATACCGAATTCCTGCGCGAAACGACCTACTACCCCTTGCTTTGCGTCGTACAGATGGCGAGCGCCGAAGAAGCAGTCGTAATCGATACTCTGGCGCAAGGGATCGATCTCAAGCCGTTCTTTGAATTGATGGCAAATGAGAAGGTGTTGAAGGTCTTCCATGCCGCCCGGCAGGACATCGAGATCGTCTGGCACCAAGCCGGCATTGTCCCGCACCCGATCTTTGATACCCAGGTCGCTGCCATGGTGCTCGGTTATGGGGATTCGATCGCTTACGACCAGTTGGTCGAGCGCATCACGGGCCATCGGCCAGACAAAACTCATCGCTTCACCGACTGGTCGCGCCGGCCGCTCACCGCGGAGCAGATGCACTATGCGGTTTCTGACGTCACCCATTTACGCGACGTGTTCACGGCGCTCGACGCAGACCTGAAAAAACGCGGTCGCAGCGATTGGGTGAGCGAGGAAATGGAGGTTCTGACCTCGCCTAAAACATACGATTTCCATCCGGAACGCGCATGGGAACGGCTGAAGACACGGGTGCGCAAGCCCAAGGAACTTGCCGTACTCATGGAAGTCGCTGCCTGGCGCGAGCAGGAAGCGCAGAGCCGCGATGTCCCTCGAAGCCGCGTTCTGAAGGACGACGCAGTCGGCGATATTGCGACTCATGCACCCGCGTCTCTCGAGCGATTGGCAAGTTTGCGCTCCCTCCCGAAGGGTTTTGACCGCTCGAAATGGGGCGCCGACATCGTGGCCGCGGTGCAGCGCGGACTCGCGCGTGATCCGGCCGGCTTGCCCAAGCTGGAAAAGCCGCGCGCCAACTCAAACGGCGCCGCCATTGTCGAATTGTTGAAAGTTTTGCTTCGCATGACCTCCGAGCGCCATGCGGTGGCGAGCAAGGTCATAGCAACCGTCGACGATCTCGAGCGGATAGCGGCAGATGATGATGCCGATGTGGCCGCATTACACGGCTGGCGGCGCGAGTTGTTCGGTGAGGCAGCGTTGTCCCTGAAGCATGGCCGCCTGGCGCTTGCGATCGAAAAGGGACGCGTGGTCAGGGTGGATCGGACCTAGACTGCTGGCACTTCGGCAGGCGGCAAAAAAGATCGCCTCTACCTCCCGACAAGGCCTCAGTTTTCACGGCAACGGCGATCAGTCGGTAGGTTGCGCCGTTGGCGCGGGCGCTTAGGGCGATTTTGGCGCCACCTCTATCTCTCCGAGACGCCAAAAGCTTGCTAAGCCAGAAATTTCGTGTTGCAATCCCGACCACAATCGGATCTAGGCCGATCGACTGTGCGTTTCGCGACTAAGAAATTGAGCAGACATCCGGAAGGCCGCTTGTGGCGTGGCACGAAAAATCCGTGGCCGCGTCTTTTTTACGTCTAGACCAGGAGACAGGCGATGCAAAAGGGCACCGTCAAGTGGTTCAACCCGACAAAGGGTTATGGGTTCATCAAGCCGATGGTCGGCGATAAGGACGTGTTCGTCCATATCTCGGCGGTCGAGCGCGCCGGACTCTCTACCCTCAACGAAAATCAGGTTATCGAATATGACCTCGTGGAAAATCGCGGAAAAACCTCCGCGGAAAACCTGAAGATCTCTTAATCGCGTCACGATCCGCGCAAGCAATCCTGATGTACCCCCGGCCATTTGCCGGGGGATTTTATTTTCCGAACGTCACGTCGCATCATGTTGCGAGCATCCGATGTTCTCGCGCCCGGATGATCCCGACCACCGTTTCGTTGATCGGCGTCGCGATGCCGAGCGGCTTACCGGCGCGGGGAATTGCACCGTTGGTGGCATCCACCTCGCATCGGCGGCCCGCATTGTAGTCCAGCAGCATCGAAGGCCGGGCATCGGGAATCTTACCGCCCAACTTGCGAATATGTTCGATGGGATCGCCAACATTCAGCTTGATGTTGGATGCCTTCGCCACTGTGATCGCTTCTTCCGCGCAACCCCGCGCCACGGTCCAGGCGTCAGTATCACCGAGGATTTCGCCAACCCTCAGCCCGGTAACGCAAGAGGTCCCTGAGAAGGCCACGTTCATGATCAGTTTTTCCCAGACCATCTGCTTGATGTCGTCGAATAGCGCGACCTTGAAGCCGGCCGATTCCCATATCTTGGCAGAAGCTTGCAGAAGCTGCTTGGGCAATCCGGCAAAGGCGCCGAATCGGATCATTTCCATGCCGTTGTGATGGGCGTGGCCGGGCGCCTTTATCGAAGCTCCGAAACCGCCGACGACGCCCACGGCGAGTCGATCGGCCCCGAGAATGGGTGCTGCAATTTCCGGAGATCCCAGCCCATTTTGGATCGTCTGGACGATCGTCTCCGGACCAAGCAGCGGAATGCACGACTTCGCTGCCGCTTCGACGTCGAAGGACTTGGTGGCGATGATGACCAGATCGCATTTCCCGACGCCATCCGTTGTTGTGGTCGCGTGAATTGGCACGGTGCGGTCGCCGCTGGCGCCTTCGCAGCGCAGGCCCTTTGTGGCCATGGCCTCGGCGTGATCCGGCCAGAGTGTGACGGCATGAACCTCGTGACCAGCGTCCACCATAAGCGCCGCGTAGACCGATCCCATTGCGCCGCAACCGACCACCGCAATCTTGGCCATTGTGCCTCCATGCGCGCCATACGCTTAGCTTACTGCCGGCGAGATCAAAACCGCCGGCGCGGCATCACCTGGCGTTTTGCAGATGCCGCCTTCGAATCGTATTTGTCCGCCCGCGACCAGCCGCAGCGCCGCCGGGTAGATGCGATGTTCGATTTCAAGAATTCGCGCGGCTAGCGCCTCCGCTGTGTCGTCATCACGCACCGCGACCGCGCCTTGCATCAGAATCGGGCCCGCGTCCGTCTCCGGAATGACGAAGTGGACGGTTGCTCCGGAAATCTTGACCCCGGCGCGCAACGCCCGCGCCTGCGGTTCGAGGCCTGGAAACGCGGGCAGCAGCGAGGGGTGAATGTTGAGCATGCGACCGTACCAGCGCTGAACGAACTCTGCCGTGAACAACCGCATGAAACCGGCAAGGCAGATCAGGTCTATCCTGTGCTGATCGAGCGTGGACTGCAGAACCGCCTCGAATGCCGACCGATCGTTGAACGGCTTGCTTTCGATCGTAGTCGTCGCGATTCCACTCGCCCCCGCTTTTTTGAGTCCTTCGGCGTCGGCGCGGTTTGAAATGACGAGGGCG
>JAICIT010000416.1 GCA_025960445.1 Bradyrhizobium sp.
AATTGCGTGGCCGGCTGGAGCGCGAGGCACCGACCTATTTCGAAGCGCCAACGGGGACTCTGCTCGCGATCGATTATGAGTCCGAACAAGGACCGACGATAGCGGTCAAGCTACAGGAACTGTTCGGACTCAACACCCATCCATCGATCGCGAACGGCGCTATCCCGCTGGTGCTTGAACTGCTTTCACCGGCGCAGCGGCCGGTCCAGGTGACACGCGACCTGCCCGGGTTCTGGCGAGGCAGCTACGCGGCAGTGCGATCCGACTTGCGCGGGCGTTATCCGCGTCATCCCTGGCCGGAAGATCCCGCGAATGCAATACCGACACGCCGCGTGAAACCGCGCGGAACGTGATTGTCAGGCGCGGTTCGCGCGCAGCCAGATTGGGTACAAATACCACAGCAGCAACATCGCGAGTAGCAGCGCCGCGCTTGCTGCAACGCTCACTGCGGTCGCATGGGTAACCTTCAAAAACACCACATAGACGTCGGCGGAGATACCGAGGGCCAACGGCAACGAAGCGGCGATAATGAAGCCTGAACCGAGGCGCAAAAAAGTTTCCGAGTCGTTGCCGCCGAATGCCTCTCGATGCAGCGCCGCCGGCGTCATCAGGAAGATCATTGCAATCGCGACCAAGCATAGTCCTGCCGCATGCATGATTTTGGCGTCGAACGGCAACTCGTCGAATGCGTGGGTTAGCATCGCAATCAGTTGAAACCCGAGCAGCGCCTGGCAGCCGGGAATGATGACGCGGGCTTCCGTCAGCATCTGTTCGATCTTTGTCGACAGTGGTGTTGGTGCGACCTCTTCCATGAGCTGCCTCCCGCGCTTTCCGATCAGCCAGGCGAAGCCGAACCAGAAAAATCCGGTCAGCGCGGCGCTGACGGTGCCTGCCGTCGCGCCCGCAACCTCGCCAAAGATACGTTCGAATACGATAAACAGCGCCAGTCCCAGACTGGCCAGGAACGGCACAAGGCCCCACTCCGCCAAACTGGTGGTGGCCTCTTCAAGACGAGCAGTCGACTGACCGGCCTCTACGATTCGATGCTGCATGGACGGGGCAATCAGGCATCCGAGCGACAGCACCATCAGCGCAAGCGCGGCACAGATCAGATATTGCGAGAATATGGAGAGTGTCTCGAACGCGTTCTGGAACACGCTTTCGAGCAGGAACCCGAACAGCACCTGGGACCCAAGCAGCAACAGGCGCGTTTCGTCGAGCGCCGTCTTTATTCTGCGGTCCAGCTTCACAGTGTAACCCTCGGTTTGCGGACACCCCAAGAGCCGGGCCGAATCGCAATCATCGAAGTCGTCGCCGAGGTGAACTCTTTCGAGGCTCCCGCGTTCCGTTTCCGGAACCTATAAACCGGCCGAAACCCATGAGTGGCGCGTATATTTTCGATGTCGAGGGCACCCTGATCGACTGCGTTGCAGCGAACCTGAAGTGCTGGGACGAAACTCTGCGCAGCTTCGGTGTATCCGCGCCGTCAAAGCAACTGCGACTACTCTCCGGGATGGACGGAAACGAGATGGTGGCGACGCTTGCGCCAGGCCTGGACAAGCAGGCCCGCAAGAAGATCCTGAGCGCGCAAGGCGAGCGCTATCGCGCGCATTACCTGCCGGGCGTTCGGCCATTTGCCGGCCTGCGCAAAGCCTTCACCGCCATCAAGACACGAGGAGGACGCATCGCGCTCGCCACCGATTGTCAATCCGATGAGCTGGATCACTATCGCGGCTTGATGGATGTGAATGACTTGATCGACGCGATCGCGTGCGGTGATGACGTCTCCAAAGGAAAGCCCGATCCCGCCCTTGTGGAGCTTGCTCTCAAACATCTCGGCGATGCGCCTGCCCTGTCGGCGACGATGGTCGGGGACACGCCTTTTGATGCACAAGCAGCGCGTCGCGCAGGCGCAACCGCGTGGGGCACGCTTGGAGGCTGCCATCCGAGATCATCGCTGCTCGCTGCCGGCTGCTCCACTGTGATGTCGTCGGTCGGCGACATTGGACGATTTCTCAATCGGGACAAGCCGAAGGCATCACCGCTTTCGGCGCATCGGGGCTGAGTGGGCCGCGCTCTATTCCAATGATCGAGAGCCGTTAACACTTCGCTCATCCTTTTCGTCAAAATGGCGACCTTCGTCGCTGCATTCAGTCGCGGGTCGGCAGCGGACGTGGTGATATTGCTGACCTGATCGGATGTGGCTTAATGCGTAACCTGATGATCTTTGCCGCCGCCATGATTTGCCTTGGCACGATGATGGCGCAGATGGCGGACAAGATGACGGCGAACCCGCCGGCGCTCGCCAGTACGGTTACGCGAAGCCCCCGTCCCGCCGAAACCGTGGGCCGCGCGGGATCCCGCAGCCTCAGCATCCCCCGGGATTTTCGTGGCCATTTCCTCACCGACGGCCGGATCGAGGGCCAGCGGGTCGGCTTCATGGTCGATACCGGCGCATCGGTGGTTGCCCTGAACGAAACCTCCGCCGCTCGTTTCGGGCTTCGGCCATCGCGCGGCGACTACAACACTACCGTCACCACCGCGAACGGCACCATCAAGGCGGCACGCGCGCGGATCGCGATGCTCGATGTCGGCGGTCTTGTGGTACGCGACGTCGAGGCCATGGTGCTGCCGGACGGAGCGCTGTCCGAGAACCTGTTGGGGCTGTCATTCCTGTCGAAGTTGAAACGCTTCGAATATGCCAACGGGCAGATGCTGCTGGAGCAATAGAGCTTCGCGCGGCTTTAACGGTCAGAAAAACGGCGTTCACGCCTTCCACTGAGCCCGCGCATTCGCTATGGCTGCGCTGCTCTTCAATCACCCAAGGCTGTTGAATGTTTCCGAAACCGAAATCCGCGCTGGTTCCGAACACCTACGCCTACGAATCCGAGCCGATGGTGAAGGCGACGGGCTTTCGCGAATATGACGCGCGTTGGCTCTTCGGCAAGGAAATCAATTTAATGGGCATTCAGGCGCTGGGCATGGGCCTGGGCGTGCTGATCGCCGAACTGGGCGTCAAGCAGGAAGTGGTTACGGGACACGATTTCCGCGGCTATTCGGCGTCAATCAAATACGCGCTGGTTTCTGGCCTGCTGGCGTCCGGCTGCAAGGTTCACGACATCGGTCTTTGCATGACGCCGATGGCGTATTTTGCGCAATTCGATCTCGACGTGCCCTGCGTGGCCATGGTGACCGCGTCCCACAATGACAACGGCTGGACCGGCGTCAAGATGGGCGCCAATCGGCCGCTCACTTTCGGCCCCGATGAGATGTCGCGTTTGAAGCAGATCGTGCTCGACGCCGATTTCAGCAACAGGGTGGGTGGCTCGTATCAGTTTCATGAAAATTTTCCGGCGCGCTATATCGCCGATCTCACCAAGCACCCGCGGCTGAAGCGCAAGCTGAAAGTCGTGGTCGCTTGCGGTAATGGCACCGCGGGGGCGTTCGCGCCGCAGGTCATGGAAGCGATTGGCTGCGAGGTGGTGCGCCTTGATACCGAGCTGGATCATACTTTTCCGAAGTACAATCCAAATCCCGAAGACATGGAAATGCTGCACGCCATTCGCGATGCGGTGCTCCAGCATAAGGCCGATGTCGGCCTCGGATTTGATGGCGACGGCGACCGCTGTGGCGTTGTCGACAATACCGG
>JAICIT010000417.1 GCA_025960445.1 Bradyrhizobium sp.
CGCTGAGAGCATTGCTGGGTCAATGGCGCGCGCAGCAGATGGTGGCGGCGGAATAGGGGCAGGGCTTCTGCCGTCACATTTGTCGCAGTTATTGGCGGGAATTCAATTCGTGTTTACGCGACCATCATGATGCGGAAGGCGTACCCTGCCGGAACTGACCGCCAGCAATCTTCGCCGCGGCGATAACGGCTTGAGTGCGACTCTCGACGCCAAGCTTTTGCAGGATCGCCGATACGTGTGCCTTGATCGTCGCTTCAGAGACGCCAAGCTCATAGGCGATCTGCTTGTTGAGCAAACCTTCCGACAGCATCATCAGCACCCGCACCTGCTGCGGGGTTAGGGTGACCAGGCGGTCGCGCAGCCGCGCCATGTCCGGATCGGCGGCGGCGGTCAGGTCGGTGTCCGGAGGTATCCAGACGTCGCCTTCCATCACTTTGACGATCGCGTCCCGCAGGGTCTCCACTCCGAAGCGCTTGGGGATGAACCCGGAGGCACCGAAGTCGAGCGAGCGGCGTATAGTGCCGACATCATCGCTGGCTGAGACGACCACCACCGGGACGGCCGGATATTGCGCGCGGAGATAAATCAGACCGGAGAAGCCGGAAATCCCGGGCATGGTCAGATCGAGCAGGATCAGGTCGACATCCGAATCCTGCTCAAGGAGCGCAGCGAGCTGGTCGAACGATCCCGCTTCATCGATCTTCGCCGAAGTCAGGACGCTGGCCACGGCTTGGCGCAAAGCATCGCGAAACAACGGATGATCATCGGCAATAACGAGATGAGTGCTGGCCGGCGCGGTCATTTATCTCTTGCAGGGAACTTGGGGCGAACCCGCCAACATCTGTTCGGGCTCTTTAAATTGATTGTCCTCTCATGGGCGATTGCATGCAAGCGCGCAATGCCAACACAGCACAGAGGTTAAATCTGTCGCGGATTGTGCGGCGCAACAGATGCGAACATTCGCAAGTGCACTATCCTCCAACAAAGTTGCAGAAAGCCAAAAGTCTTATTTGGGCGGGCTTCACGGCGATGTTACCGTGATCTCAGCCCCATGAACCGATTTGGTCGGTTCGGTGCATGGGAACGCTCAGCATCAGACATTTCTGGGAGTGAACAATGGCAATGGCAGTGACAGCGGGCGATGTCCGCACCGGGGGGATGACCGCGGAAGAACGAAAAGTCATTTTCGCTTCCTCGCTCGGCACCGTTTTCGAGTGGTACGACTTCTACATTTACGGAACGCTTGGAGCATTCCTCGCGAAATACTTTTTCTCCAACGTCCCGCCGAATGTTGGCTTCATTTTCGCTCTTCTTGCCTTTGCCGCTGGCTTTGCGGTTCGGCCATTCGGCGCATTGATTTTCGGCCGTCTCGGCGATCTCGTCGGGCGCAAATACACCTTCCTGATCACGATGACCCTGATGGGCATCGGTACCTTCTTCATTGGCCTGTTGCCGGGCTATGCGAGCTGGGGGATCGCCGCGCCGGTGGTGCTGATCGCACTCAGGCTGGTCCAGGGGCTTGCACTCGGCGGCGAATATGGCGGAGCCGCGATTTACGTTGCCGAGCATGCGCCGGCTAACAAGCGCGGCTATTATACCTCGTGGATTCAGACCACGGCGACCTTGGGCCTGTTCATGGCGCTGCTCCTCATTCTGGGCATACGCAACTGGATGGGCGAAGAGGCCTTCGGCGATTGGGGCTGGCGTATTCCGTTCCTGCTCTCAGGCATCCTGCTCGCCGTCTCGATCTGGATTCGGCTGAGCCTCAACGAGTCGCCCATTTTCGCCAAGATGAAGGAAGAGGGCACAACGTCGAAGCGGCCGCTCAGCGAGGCATTCGGGCAGTGGTCCAACGCCAGGATCGCGATCCTTGCGTTGCTCGGCGCGACTGCCGGCGAAGCCGTGGTGTGGTACGGCGGACAGTTCTACGCGCTGTTCTTCCTTACGCAGACCATCAAGGTGCCGGCGGTGACGGCGCAGATCATGATCGTGGTGGCGCTCGCGCTTGGCACACCGGGCTTCATCTTGTTTGGTTGGCTCTCGGATAAGATCGGCCGCAAACCGATCATCCTTGCTGGTTTCCTGCTCGCGGCGGTGACGTATTTCCCCATCTTCCAGGGAATTACCCACTTCGCGAATCCGAAGCTTGAAGCCGCGTTGGCAAAGTCGCCAGTCACGGTGATCGCAGACCCGAGCGAATGCTCGTTCCAGTTCAAGGCAACTGGAACCGAGAAATACACCACGGGTTGCGACGTGGCCAAATCGGCGCTCGTCAACCTTTCGGTGAATTACACCAACCAGGAGGCGCCAAAGGGAACGCCGGCGCAGGTGAAAATTGGTGAGCAGACCCTGACCTCGACTTCACCGGATTTCGCCAAGGCGTTGCCAGCGGCGATCAAGTCTCATGGATACCCGGCTTCGGCCGATCCTGCCGAGATCAATACGGTGATGACCACCTTGTTGCTCTGGGTGCTCGTCATCTACGTGACGCTCGTATATGCGCCCATCGCGGCGTGGCTGGTCGAATTGTTCCCGAGCCGGATCCGTTACAGCGGATTGTCATTGCCCTACCATATCGGCAACGGCTGGTTCGGCGGCTTCTTGCCCGCAACGGTGTTTGCGATCGTTGCCGCTACCGGAAACATCTACTCCGGCCTGTGGTATCCGATCGGTGTCGCCCTTATGAGCCTGATCATCGGCTTCCTGTTCTTGCCCGAAACCAAGGACGTGGACATCCGACGATCCTGAGGCGCAGTGGCGACCCGTCGCTGGTCGCGTAACCATCGTCAAAACCGGCCGCGGACGTCCGCGGCCGGTTTTGCATTTCAGGTTACCCCGATGAACTGCAGCACGATCTCCCGGCGATGCGGCCGACGCCGATGCTCGATCAGATAGATCGCCTGCCAGGTTCCCAACGCGAGTTCCCCTTTCACGACCGGAATTTGCAGTGAGGTTTCGGTCAACATGGTTTTGACATGCGCGGGCATGTCGTCCGGACCCTCGGTGTCATGTCGCCATCCGGCATTTTCGGGCGCCAACCGATCGAGCGCCGTCGTGAGATCGTCGAGCACGGTGGGATCGGCATTCTCCTGGATCGTGAGCGACGCCGAGGTATGGCGAATGAAGAGCGTCACCATGCCCTCGCGGGCGCCTGCCTCGTTCACAAATTTCGCGACTTCGTCAGTGAGATTCGTGAAGCCTGCGCCGGAGGTCTGAACGGTCATCACCGACGTCGCGATGCTTTCGGCGCGGACGTTCGACGCCGCGGTACGGGAGATCGAACTGGGTGAGGTCATCCTGTATTCTCGATATGCCCCCGCTCGACCGCATCAAACTGAGATACCGCCGAACCATGAAGTCAAATCTTTCCGGCGATGTCCTTTTGCATTCGGTTGGCCACGTCGACCAGCCGACGCCACGCCTGCTCAAGAAATGACATCACCCGATCCATATCGCGATCGCTAGGCAGCGGAATTTCGATTTTGCGTTCGCTCTCGGCTTTATGCTCCGGCTTCAGCGAGTCGGTTTTCGGTAGCGGCTCGTCGATCTTGCCCGTGACGGTCGGCTCGCGCGCCGTCAGCAGTTCGGTCTTCAGCTTCTCGTTCTCCGCCTGCAAGCGGCCGATCTCCGCGTCCAATGCAGCGC
>JAICIT010000418.1 GCA_025960445.1 Bradyrhizobium sp.
GAGCGCAGCGACGGCCGCAAAAATCCAGAGCCGCCGCGAGGGCCTTTGTTCATCGAGATCAGACATCAATCATCGACCGTCCATAGCGCATTCCACGACGCAAATAGCGCTCAACGTGAAGTAACCACGTCAAGAAAACTCCAGGATCTGATCACACGATCATACCTCAAAACTTCGAATTTGCCGGCGCCGCCTGCGAGCCCGCCCGGTCCGGCGCACCCTCCAGCGCGACCAGCTTGATCTTCGAATAACCGCCGGCACGGAGAATTTCGAGCACGTCCATCAGCTCGCCATAGGGAACAGCGCGGTCGGCGCGTAGAAAGATGTAGCGATCCTTACCAGCATCCGGCATCGAATCTAGCGTGCGGACCAGATCGACCCGCTTGACCAAATCTTCGCCGATCGCCACCGCCAGATCGGGTTTGATGCTGACATAGGTCGGCTTGTCCGGCTTCTTCTGTGGGGTCGCCGTCGACGTCGGCAGGTCGATCGGAAGATCGACCGTCGACAGCGGCGCCGCCACCATGAAGATGATCAAGAGGACGAGGATGACGTCAATGAATGGCGTGACATTGATCTCGTGTGATTCCTCGAAATCGCTGTCGTCGTCGAGGTCAGTACCGGTGATAGATGCACTCATCTCCTACTCCGCCGCGCGCGAGTGCGAACCACCATGGGTGCGGTCGAGATCGCGCGACAACAGCCGTCCCGCGGCGCCCGAGGCGCGGTTAACCAGTTCGAGATAGGTTTTAGTCACCCGCGAGAAGTGATTGTAGATAATGACGGCCGGGATCGCGGCGACCAGACCGATCGCGGTGGCGAGCAGCGCCTCGGCAATGCCAGGCGCCACCACGGCAAGGTTCGTGGTCTGCGACTTCGAGATGCCGATAAAGCTGTTCATGATGCCCCAGACGGTGCCGAACAGCCCGACGAAGGGCGACGTGGCACCGATCGTCGCCAGCAGCCCCATGCCGAGCCGGATGCGCCGGGCCTCGGCGCGCACGATCTCGGCAAAGCTGGATGCAGCGCGCTCCTTGATCCCGGCGTCGCTGGAAATCCCGGCCGACAACCGCCCCTCGCGCATCGCAGCCGCAAGTAGAGATGCGAGCACGCCTTCCTTGCCACCCAATGCAAATTGGGCTTCCGCCAGCGAGCGCGCGCCGTTGATCTTTGAAAGTGCCGTGCTGAGTTTGCGCCTGATCAATGTGAGCTCGATCATCTTGGCGATGAAAATCGTCCACGTCACCAGGGACGCGAAGGCCAGACCGATCATCACGGCCTTGACGATCACGTCAGCCGACAGGAACATCGACCAGGGCGATAGCTCGCGCAGGCCACCGGTCGACGTCGGCCTCAACAATTTGCTTTCACCCTCAGCAGGCGCCGCGGCGGCATCGGACGTTGCTGATGCCGCAACGCCCGGCACAGCCGCCGGTGGTGTTGCCTGGACCGGTGCAGCCGGCGATGGTGCTCCAACAACTTGCTGAACCGCGGGCGCAGGTTGCCCCGCCGGTCCGGCCTTCTGCTGGGCCAGCAACGGGGTCGCCAACGCCAGCATCGCCACGCCGGTCACAGCTACAGTCGCGCGCAAATGTGAGAGGTTCATACTTGGACCCACTGGCTGATAAGGCTTTACTAAATACCGCCCAATTTGACCGTTTCAGGGACAATTCGGCCAAGCCGCTCCATCAAGACCTGGATAGCGATATCGAGCTCGAAGATCGTGCTGCGCGCGTGTGCATCTCGTACCATGCTCTGCAGCCTGAAAAAAGACGCAACCCGCAACTCGGGCGTCGCCGGCGTCACGAAAGGGTGTCCCTTGCGACCGCATGGCGATCGAATTGTTGCGAAACTGTCTGCAGCGGAGTGCCTAGGCGCATTGTTTCCTGCCTTGCCTGCTGCATCGGTCTAGAACGTCGCCCTTGCCAATACGCGCAACGTGCGGCCCTGGCCGGGCGAAATGTTGTTGTTGCCGTCCGCTGACGCCCAATAACCCGCGTCGAAGATATTCTCGACGTTGAGCTGAGCCTTCCACGTCTCATTGATCTTCAGATAGAGCGCGGCATCGACGCGAACAAACCCGGGCAGCTTTACGAAGTCGTCTGAGGCCGCGTAAGAGTCCGAAAAGTAGATAACGCCAAATCCGGCGCCCCACATCGGATCAATCTGGTATTTATTCCATAGCGATACTTGATTGAATGGTACGAGCTGAACGCGATTGCCCTTCAAGATCGTCGGCGCGGGTGGATTGGCGGCAGTGGAGGAATTGGTATCGCTGCCGATGCGCGCATCCGTGTAGGCGTAGCCGAGCGTTGCCTGCCAATCATCGGTAACGTAACCGGTCAGCGCCGTCTCGAAGCCTTTGATGACATTCAAGCCACTGATGGCAAACAACCCACCGCCGATCGCAAGCGGGACATTGGTGCGGTTCAACTGATAGATCGCAGCCGTATACTGCAGCCGTGGAAATATATTCCACTTAGCGCCGACTTCGGTGTTTTCGAACTTTTGCGGCGGAAGCAACGCCGAGCCCGTGTTCAGGGCGCTGAACTGATCACCGGATGACGGCAGATACGAGACACTGTAGGCACCGTAGATCGACAGATTGTCGATCGGCTTCACGATGACAGCCGCGCGCGGTGATACCTTATGGTCTATCCGCGTCCGAAAGATATTCGTGTTCTCATCAGTTGCGCTGAAGTCGAAGCGATCGAAACGCGCACCCGCGATCAACTGAAGCCAACGCGTGACCTCGATCTGGTCCTGCATATAGGCCGACTCCACATTGAGGCGATATTTGCTGTTCGAGTCAGCCGCTCTTACGCCGTCCGCATTAACGGCCGTGGGGTGATGGATGAAATTGATCGTTCCGAAATAGGTTGGATCGAAGGCATCGCCCGTCGCCACATTTTTTCCGGTGCTCGCAAAGATTCCGGTGTTGCGCAGATCGATTCCGGTCTGCCGGCCGAATTCCGTTCCGAGCGCAAAGGTGTGACGAATTGGACCAGTCACCGTCTTGTAGATGAAGTCCGTCTGATTGAATGCGTTTTCGCGGTTAGTGGTGTGGCTGTATGCGCTATAATTGAAAATGCCGTTGGCCGCTACCGAACTGCCCGGATAGACGTTCTGGTAGGCGCGGTTAAAATCCGCGTACATCGACGAATTCTTCACCGTCAATCCGTTGCCGAAATCGTGCTCGACCACCGCCAGGCCCGTTTGAACATCCGCATAGGTATTGTTGTAGATCGGGCTGCCGAAAAATGCCGAGAGATTGCCGTTCGGCGCGAAGGGTGAAGTCGGATTGAAACGTGTCCCCGTGCCGATGGAAGGGTTGCCGCGATCGGCCACTTCCCGGTCGTGGTAATATTCGTAGCTTAGTTTGACCTTGGTATCGTCGTCCGGCTTCAGCGTGACCGTCGGGTTGAAGCCGTAGCGCTCAAGATGCCCGAAATCGCGGAACGTATCGCTTCCTTCGTAGAACGCATTCAGCCGCACGGCGACGTTCTCGTTCATGGCTTGGCCCGCATCGAGGGTGACTCTGCGGTCACCGTAAGAGCCCGTTTGCGCGATCGCGGTATAAATCCGCGTCCCATCCGCTTCCTTGAGCGTGCGGTTGACCACACCGCCGCCC
>JAICIT010000419.1 GCA_025960445.1 Bradyrhizobium sp.
GATGTCGGCCTCCACGCGCTGGTCGATGCTATCCTCGGCGCGCTCGCCGACGGCGATATCGGTTCGCATTTTCCGCCGAGCGATCCGCAGTGGAAGGGCGCGGAATCGGATAAATTCCTGAAATACGCTCTCGATCGAGTCGCCTCCCGGGGCGGACGGATTGCCCATCTCGACGTGACACTGATTTGCGAGCGTCCGAAAATCGGCCCTCATCGCGAAGCCATGCGTGCGCGTATCGCTGAGATCACAGGGCTATCGCTGGCGCGCGTAGCTGTGAAAGCAACCACCAGCGAGCGCCTTGGATTTACCGGGCGCGAGGAAGGCATTGCAGCCATGGCTACCGCGACCATCCGGCTGCCCTGGGACGAGAGAGGCTGGAGCGATTGACATGAGCGGCAGCGACGCCCGCGCCCTCTCCCGCTCGCTGCTCGATCTTTGTCGGATGCGCAAGCTTACTGTTGCGACCGCGGAATCCTGCACCGGCGGTCTGGTTGCGGGCGCGCTGACCGAAATTCCCGGGTCCTCGGACGTGATCGACCGTGGTTTTGTCACTTATTCCGATGACGCAAAGCGCGCGATGCTCGGCGTCAAGGCGACCACGCTCGCGACCTTCGGAGCCGTCAGCAAGGAAACAGCGACGGCCATGGCGGTCGGCGCTCTGGAACGTGCCGGCGTCGATCTTGCCGTAGCGATTACCGGCATTGCGGGTCCGGGCGGCGCTACGCCGGGCAAGCCGGTGGGTCTTGTCCATTTGGCCGTGGCTGCTCGCGACGGCCGAATTCTGCATCGCGAATGCCGCTTCGGTGCCATCGGACGCGGCGCGGTGCGCCAG
This sequence comes from Bradyrhizobium sp., assembly GCA_025960445.1. Classification (GTDB taxonomy): domain Bacteria; phylum Pseudomonadota; class Alphaproteobacteria; order Rhizobiales; family Xanthobacteraceae; genus Bradyrhizobium. The sequence continues at coordinate 833 of JAICIT010000419.1, forward strand.
CGCTCGGTTGTCGAGGCCTTGCGCATGTTGACCGAACTGGCGCGCGGCCCGAAGATCCATGCCAAACCGCGCCTCGAAGCGGCGAGCCGGATTCGTCCGCGCGTGGCGCGCTCGCCCCGGCGCGGCGCCCCCAAGCGACGCCGACCGCCGCGCGCTTAGTCTATTTTTCTGACGCGTTTTCTTCACGCGAACCGGCATCCACTTCGCTCGAAAACGCTCCAGGTATTCGCGAACGCATTTAAGTTCTCGCCCCGACCCCCGGCCGTCCATAAATGAGATCGGCGCGTTTCTCGAACGCCGCCGCAAACCGCTGAAACGCGGTGTCGAACATCGTACCCATCAGCATCGCGAGCATCCGGCTCTTGAATTCGTAAGAAAGATAAAAGCCGACGTCGCAAGACGTTTCCGATTTCGGTTCGAACGTCCAACGGTTCTCGAGATTGCTGAACGGTCCGCGCAGATACTCGACCAGTATTTTCAAGTTCGCCCGGTCCAGCGTAACACGCGAAGTGAAGGCCTCGCGCACCAGCTTGAACGACACCGTCATGTCGCAGATGACGACCTCGCTGCCATCAGGCTGCGGCGTGCGCTGGCGTACTTTCAACGAACTGCAGAGCGGCACAAACTCCGGATAGCGCTCGACGTCGGCGACCAAATCGAACATCTGTGGCGCGCTGTGCTTGACCAGGCGCCTGCTGTTGAATCTTGGCATGGCCTGATGCTCAGCGTGGCTTGGCAGCCCGTGCCGCACGCAATTTGGCGAAATCGTCCCCGGCGTGATGCGACGAGCGGGTCAGCGGGCTCGCCGATACCATCAGGAAGCCCTTGGTGTAGGCGACCTTCTCGTATCCCGCAAATTCATCCGGCGTCACATAGCGAATTACGGCGTGATGCTTACGGGTCGGCTGCAAGTATTGACCGATGGTGAGGAAGTCCACATCGGCCGAGCGCAGGTCATCCATGACCTGCGAGACTTCGTGACGCTCCTCGCCAAGTCCGACCATGATCCCTGATTTGGTGAAGATTGCCGGATCGATTTCCTTCACCCTCTGCAGCAGCCGTACCGAATGGAAGTAACGCGCACCAGGCCTCACCGTGAGATATCGCGAGGGCACTGTCTCCAGATTGTGGTTGAACACGTCGGGCTTCGCGGCCACCACGGTTTCGAGCGCGCCTTCCTTGCGAAGGAAGTCGGGCGTCAGGACCTCGATGGTGGTCGCGGGGCAGCGCGCCCGGATCGCCCGAATCGTTTTCGCGAAGTGGTCGGCTCCGCCATCAGCAAGGTCGTCACGGTCCACGGACGTGACCACGATGTGAGCGAGCCCGAGCTTGAATGTCGCCTCGGCGACATGCTCCGGCTCCCGCATGTCGAGCGTGCCGGGCATGCCGGTCTTTACGTTGCAGAACGCGCAGGCGCGGGTGCAGGTATCGCCCATGATCATGAAGGTCGCGTGCTTCTTGTCCCAGCACTCGCCGATATTCGGGCAACCCGCCTCCTCACATACCGTGACCAGGCCATTTTCCTTGACGATAGTGCGGGTATCGGCATAACCGCGCGTGGTCGGCGCGCGAACGCGAATCCAGTCCGGCTTCGGCGGCGACAACGCATCCGGCCGGTTCACCTTTTCGGGGTGACGAGGCCGCAGCGGTGTGGCTGAAACGGTATCGACTATGACGACCATAGGTATCTGTCCTGGTAGACCTTTAGCTAAGCCGGTGGCGCGACAACCGCAACGGCTCGCCTTGGCCTGCCCGCGCCACTAGCATACATCCCTGATGGACCAAAACCGAACCGCTGCCGAGCAAAAGCTGGGGAAGCCACTTAATCGCGCGTTCTTTGGCCGCAGTGTACATGAAGTTGCCCCCGACCTCATCGGCGCCACGCTGTTGGTCCACGGCGTTGGCGGACTTATCGTCGAGGTCGAGGCCTATCACCACACCGATCCGGCCGCACATTCGTTCCGAGGACCGACGCCGCGCAACCGCGTGATGTTCGGGCCGCCGGGCTACACCTATGTTTACCGCTCTTACGGGATTCACTGGTGCGTCAACTTCGTGTGCGAGCAGGAGGGATCCGCAAGCGCGGTGCTGATCCGCGCACTTCAGCCAACCCATGGGATTCCCCTTATGCGCCGCCGGCGCCGATTGCACGAAGAGCGATCGCTCTGTTCGGGTCCGGGCAAGTTGACCGAAGCGCTCGCGATCACGGAAGCCCATAACGCACTGCCCCTCGATGCTCCGCCGTTTACCCTGTATGCGCGCGTCGGCAAGCCAGCCCTTGCAAGCGGCGTACGGATCGGCATTACCAAAGCCATGGAATTGCCGTGGCGATACGGGCTGAAAGGCTCGCGGTTTTTGAGCAAGCCGTTTTGAGGGTTGGGTGTTGCAAGCGCTCTTTCTTGTCCCTGCCACTTGGGCACTTTGGGAGGGATGTAGCCCGGATGAGCGAAGCGACATCCGGGAATGATTGCGGACATGCTCCCGGATATCGCTTCGCTCATCCGGGCTACGGCTGACGTGGGCTCATAGCCATGCCCGACAGCCAAACGCAACGCTTGAAGCTTGTCATTGCGAGCGGAGCGAAGCAATCCATGGAGTCGGCGCGCCCAAGAAAGCTGGATTGCTTCGTCGCGTTCGCTCCTCGCAATGACGGCCTCTCTTTCTTATCCCTCCCACTTTGTGGGGTCGAGACGAGCGAAGCTCGCTCTGGGGTGGCACAGCGTGAGCGGCGCGACCGATGTGCCGGGCGGGGGCTGTTTCATCCGTCCGCGGAGTTAGCCCACCCGGCGCTTCGC
>JAICIT010000420.1 GCA_025960445.1 Bradyrhizobium sp.
AACAACGGGGCTGATCAAATCAATCAGCATGGAACTCGGGTAAAGCGCAGGGGCTGATCATTGATCGGCTGGCCCACAGATCGGTTCTGGGCGCGTTCAGGAGACGCCGATTTCAAGGTGCAGTAGTTCTACGGATTGCGCTTTGTACGGAAGCCCGCACACGGTCCCCGCGCCGCGATTAACAATTTTGGATTGTTCTCGCTGCGTGAGGTTCGCGCATCGTGAAAAATCCGTTTTTCGTATACATCCTGACGTTCGGCGGAGTGATCGTATTTTATCAGCTCGGATGGTCGGACATTTATCCGGCGATCTCCATCGACATGATCCTCTTCTTCGGCCTGAGCTTTACAGTAGCTGCGGCCTTGGCATTGGCCGTGTCGTCTGATGTTGCTGCCATCGGGATCTACCAGCCGATGCTACCCGGCTTCACCATCATCATTCCGATGGCCTGCTTTATCGCGGATATCGTCTATACCGGATACGTACCGCTGTTCGAAATGCTATTTGGCACGAGATTTATCTATACCCAGTTCGTGGGTGTGCCCTCATTGCATGTGTTCGCAGTCACCTTCGGAGGCGCATTCGCGACCATTCGGTTTGCAGACTTTCTTTACGAGCAACGTCGCTGGCGGCGCTTGCGATACCTTGCCGAGGCGATGGTCCCCATTTTTTACTACCTGCTAGTCGTCTATCGGGGCACGGCGCTAATATCTTTGACGTCCTGGGCCTTTGTATTCGCAATCAAGCGCAGCCGGATCGGATGGCGCGCGGCTGTCATTGCGACGGGGCTCGGTTTGGGCGTTTTGATGCTAAACGGCCTGATCGGCGAGGCACGAACTGGCAGCCTGAAAGCACTTGGATTCCCCTCCCTGGCATTTCAGGAATCGGGAGTGCCCGAAAGCTATTTCGCAACCTATCTTTATGCCACCGGCCCGATAGCCAATTTCCAGCATGGCGTCACAACCACGGTGCCGGCTTATGATTTCTCAGAAGTGCCGCGATTTTTAATCAGCGAAATGCTTCCTGACTTTCTTTCCCGTCGACTCCTCTCCGCGATCGACACCAATCGTCCCGCAGTACCGGAGATGTCACGAGGCTTTAACGTTTCCTCGATTTTCGGCCGCTCCTATCTGTTCTTCGGCTGGACCGGCGTGCTGCTGATCTTCGCATGGATGATGGCAATGGCTTTGAGTTACCTGGCGCTGATCTTGCAATCGCAATATTGCGTTCCATGCCTTGCTCTGCTCAACACCCTGATCGTCTTTAGTGTGTTTGACAATATGATAGCGGTCAGCGCTGTATCGCTGCAGCTGGTCTGGCCGTTGCTACTCGGGTTAGCGCTAAATCGATCCGGTTGAAGCACTGAGATCCCGCGCGCTCACAGTTTGTGATCGCGGCGGGTTTGCGACGAGGCTGGTGATATTCGTGCCCGAGGTGCAGCCCGGCTAGATGCCGAGCAGCCAGACCGCCACGATGGTTCCGAGCACGGCGAGTCCGGAGATTGTCCATCCAGTCACATAAGCCGCTTCATCCGTTTCCGGCCTGTCCACCATGGTGTCGTGCCAGTCAGTCATGGCAGCCTCCCTGCGGATCGCTCCAGGAGCTGGGTCTTTCTCCAGCCGCCTAAGGTTCAACCACATAATCCGCCACCTTGGCCGGAGGTTCCCGGTACGGCCCGATATTCATTTTTTGGGAAGCGGCGTGCCCGCGGTGCGAATCAGCTTGTCGGCCTTCACCAGGACGTAGCCGTTGTCGGGCTGCTCCCTGGCAAAAAAGCTGACGGCCACGACGGCCGTGCAGAGCAGGAAACCCACGACCAGGATTTTTCGGTGGGTGCGCCGGTCCGCGTTGTGAAATGAACTGGACATCGTCCATCACAACCAGCGGCCAAGCAGACGCGCAATCGAACTCGCGTCTTAACCTTGCTGATGAAGGTTACTGAGACCAAACAATTTGAACAAAGTTGGCGCCATCAGCAACTGCAGGACTGAACGGCTAAACCTGCCCCACGCGCACCAATGAGCGCGAGCGCACGCCTTGGACGCGTCCTACTTCCGCTGCCGCACCGCCAATGCCGGCTTGCTCACGCCATCGAGTCCGGTCAACACCAGCATCGTCAGCAACGCGTTTTGCGGGCCATAGTAAGCGTCGACCGGCTTGTACCATTCGTTGCGCGAATGCCAGTTGCCGCCCTCGCCGCCGCCGCCGATCGTGACCGCGGGGATACCTAGCGACATCGCCAGATTGGAATCTGTACTTGAGCCGGCAAAGGTGACACGCGGCGTCCGAGTGATGACCGTGACGGCGCGGCGGGTGGCCTGAACGATCGGCGAATCCATCGAGACGAAGCCAGCGGGCCGATCGCCGATCAGCTTGATCTCAACCGTCATCTTGTCGGATTTCCAGCGTGCATTCTCTTCCACCACCGCCTGCTTGACCAGATCGAGCAGCCGCGCCTCCAGTTTGAGCAGTTCCTCCGTCGAGTCGGAGCGCATGTCGACAGCCATTCTGGCTTCGCTCGCGATGGCATTCACCGAGGTCCCGCCCCTGACGGTGCCGACCGTGAAGGTTGTCTTCGGATCAGACGGCGTCTGCAAATCGACGATCTTCGCAATTGCCCGGCCCATCGCATGGATCGCGCTCGGCAATCCGAATTCCTGGAAGCTGTGACCGCCGGGGCCCTTGAAAATCATCTCGTAGCGATGGCTTCCTGTGGCCTGGTTGACCACTCGGGTGATGCCGAGTCCGTCGATCGATATGAAACCGTCGATATCGGCATGGTCACGGAACAGCGCCTTGACGCCCCTGAGATTGCCGAGCTCCTCCTCGCCGACCGTGCCGACAAACATCACATCGCCAACTGTCGCGACGTCATTGGCGTTGATGCACTTGATCAGGGAAAGCAGCGCGGCGAGACCGCGCGCGTCATCGCCGATGCCGGGCGCGAGGATGACGCCGTCCTTTTCCTTGACGCTAACATCAGTGCCTTCGGGGAATACGGTATCAAGATGCGCCGAGACCACCAGCTTCGGCCTGCCACCGCCGCTGCCCTTGCGCAAGGCGATCACGTTGCCTTCAGAATCGATGGAAGCGTCCTTGAAGCCGAGCTCTTGCATCCGCATGAGAAAATATTCGGCCCTGACTTTTTCCTTGGACGGCGGCGCCGGGATTTCAGTGATACGCTTTTGCTCGGTGAGCGCCGTATCATCGTCCAACTTGATTTCTTCGAGCGTCTTGATGATCTTTGGATTGCCAAGGATGGCCTGATAGGCGACATCGATCTCGGGCGCGGTGGAAGGCGTCTGAGCGGCCGCTGGCCCGATGATGAAACCGGCCCCCAACAACACAGCGGTCAACGCGAGAGCGGCGGCCGCGATTACTTGTGCAGACCTGATTGTCATCCGTAACCCTCCAAGCTCATTTCAATCCCAGTCCCGCGTCTTTCAACCTGCCCGCGAGCCAGGCCGAGATCGATCCCTCCATCACGCCACCGACATAGACCTCGGCGACGACGTTTTTCTTGTCCAGCACGAGATATATTCCGATCCCGTAAGCGAACCACAGATGCGGGTCGGTCATCGCGCGCAGCTTGTGCTGATCGTGTTCCGGCGACTGATGATTG
>JAICIT010000421.1 GCA_025960445.1 Bradyrhizobium sp.
GCAGATCCTGGCGCGGCTCGAGGATTTCGGCTTTCTCGAGCGGACCGAACCGAACACGCACATGGTCCCCCACGGTGATCGTTCCGGAGTCGTGATCGAACCCTATCTGACCGATCAATGGTATGTGGACGCCAACACGCTGGCGCAGCCTGCGATTGCTGCCGTGCGCAGCGGCGCGACGACATTCGTTCCGAAGAACTGGGAGAAGACGTATTTCGACTGGATGGAGAACATCCAGCCGTGGTGCATTTCGCGTCAACTCTGGTGGGGTCATCAGATTCCGGCGTGGTATGGACCGGATGGTAAGGTGTTTGTCGCCGAAACCGAAGACGAGGCGGTCGGCAATGCTCTCGGCTATTATGTTGAGCAGGAAGTCATCAGCCCGGAGCAGGGCCGGGAGATGGCGTTGGACGCCAGCAAGCGCGAAGGATTCATCACTCGTGACGAGGACGTGCTCGACACCTGGTTTTCGTCGGCGCTCTGGCCCTTCTCGACGCTCGGATGGCCGGACGACGACACTGACGTAAAGCGCTACTACCCGACTGACGTCCTCGTCACCGGGTTCGACATCATCTTTTTCTGGGTCGCCCGCATGATGATGATGGGCCTGCACTTCATGAAGGACGTTCCATTCCCGACGGTTTACATCCACGCCCTTGTTCGCGATGAGAAGGGCGCGAAGATGTCGAAGTCGAAGGGCAACGTCATCGACCCGCTTCATCTGATCGACGACTATGGCGCCGACGCGCTGCGGTTCACGCTGGCGGCGATGGCGGCGCAGGGACGCGACATCAAGCTCGCACCGCAACGGGTCGAAGGTTATCGGAATTTCGCGACCAAGCTCTGGAACGCCTGCCGCTTCGCCGAAATGAACGCATGCGTGCTGCCGGCGGGCTTCGATGCCAGCCAGCCAAAGGAGACGCTGAATCGCTGGATCGCGCATGAGACCGCGCGCGCCACCCGTGAAGTAACGGAAGCGATCGAAGCCTACCGTTTCAATGATGCCGCGGGTTCGATTTATCGTTTCGTCTGGAACATCTACTGCGACTGGTATCTCGAACTCGCCAAGCCAGTGCTGATGGGTGAAGAAGGCGCGGCCAAAACGGAAACCCGCGCGATGGTGGCGTGGGCGCGCGATCAGATTCTTAAACTGTTGCACCCGTTCATGCCCTTCATCACCGAAGAGCTGTGGGCGGTCACCGCCATTTCGTCGTCCCGCATGGCGGGGGAGAGCGGGGAGTCCGATATCTCCTCTCCAGATGCGAGCGAAGCGCACCGCAACTTGCTTGCGTTGACAGCGTGGCCGCGCAGGGCCGGCGGCTTGTCCCCGGAACAACTGGCGCTGCTATCGACCACCAACCCGAACGATCCGTTCATGCCGCCGGTACTGGTAGCTCTCGACACCGCCGATTTCAGCGACGAAGCTGCGGAAGCCGAGATCGGCTGGCTTGTCGATCTCGTCACCGCGATTCGTTCGGTGCGCGCCGAAATGAACATCCCGCCGGCCACCTTGACCCCGCTGGTTTTGGCCGGGGCCTCGCCTGAAACCAGGGCGCGCGCGCAACGCTGGAGTGACGTCATCAGGCGAATGGCCCGGCTCGGAGACATTTCCTTTGCGGATAGCGCGCCCGAAGGCGCGGTTCAGCTATTGGTGCGTGGCGAGGTCGCGGCTTTGCCCCTCAAGGGCCTGATCGATTTCTCCGCCGAAAAGATACGGCTCGAGAAGGAAGTGGCAAAGGCCGATGCCGACATCAAGCGGGTCGATGCCAAGCTTGCGAACGAGAAATTCGTCGCGAATGCGCCGGACGAAATCGTCGAAGAGGAAAAAGAGAAGCGCGAGGCAGCGGTGGCGCGGAAGGCCAAGCTCTTGGAGGCGCTGGAGCGAGTTAAGAACGCGGCCTGATATGTTGTTCGAAGGGATTCTACGTGCGACTAACGGGGCCAAGTCGGACAGCGCTCGGAGCGGCGGTTCATCGTGCCGTCCACCAGAGGGTAGAACGGGGCGCCATTTTCGCCGATGCATTCGCCGCAAGCATTCTTGATGATGAGACCCGGGCCAGACTGGACGAAGCCGCGGCCGATCCCTCGCAACGGCCGATGCGGTTGTTCATCGCGGCGCGCAGCCGGTTTTCCGAGGAGACTTTGGCAGCTTGCGTTGCACGCGGCGCACGGCAGGTCGTCGTGCTGGGTGCGGGCCTCGACACGTTTTCGCTACGCAATCCTCACGCCGGCCAAGGCGTCCGCATATTCGAGGTCGATCATCCGGCGACGCAGCAATGGAAGCGCGAGCGCCTGAATCAGGCCGCACTCGCGCCTCCCGCTTCGCTCACCTTCGCTCCCGTCGATTTCGAACACCAGAGTCTAGCTGACGGCCTGGCGGCGGCGGGTTTCGCGGCCGATCGTCCCGCATTTTTTCAATGGCTCGGCGTTGTGCCATATCTTACGCGCCAGGCGTTCTCGCTGACGCTGGATTTCATCGCGGAGGTGCCGGATTCGGAAGTGGTCTTCGATTACGCCGAGCCGTTCGAAAACTACCCGGCCGAGCGCCGCGACAATGTGATGGCGATTGCCGATAGCGCGGCGGCAAGGGGCGAGCCGTGGCTCGGTCTGTACCAACCTTCCGAGATTTCGGAGACGCTACGCAGCAAGGGCTTTCGCGCGATCGAGGATCTCGGGCTTGCCGAACTCGCCGAGCGCTTCTATGGCGCCTTGAAACAAGGCATCCGGATCGGACCGGGTGGTCACGTCGTTCGAGCGGGAAGGAATGTTTCGTAGGGACGCTGATGCCCTCGCCTGAGCGGCCTTATTCTGTGGGCGACCTCGGTCGCGCCAAATGTTGAATTTGTTGAAGCCGATCAACGTGATTTGGGCTGTCCAGTCCTGTTTGGAAAAACATTTTGATTCCCGCCCGACCCAAATCACTCATAGAACCGCGCCGTCTCGTCCCACCAAGAGGGGCGGCTCGCGATCGTCACGAACGCGGGGCGAGATGCGATGGACGCCGATGCGCTGCTGACGAACAGCGCGTGAAGCGGACGACGAAGTCGTGTGGTTCTGACGCCTCGACGCTGGCGTCAAGTTGGCGGAAGTAATTTCCACTGGCGACGGTGACAACAAAGCCCGATCACCGGGAAGAGCGCGATATAAGTCGTAAACCATTGCGCGGGGAATGCCGGATGACTTCGGTAAGCCTGTGGTGACTACACTCGTATGCTTTTTACTTTTGCATGCGAGACTGCGGGCGCATCGAGCACGCGGCATTCCCTGCGCCTTCTGAACCTCAGATGCGCTTCACGTCTATCAGAACTCGGGCACGCGCCGCGAGATCGCGGGTGTGTGGGTGGGTGTGAGAGTTACGTGCGCTGTTGTTGCGTACAGTGCAGACCGCATTGGCGGTCTTCCTTCCCTCCCCCGATCTTCGTGGGGTCGAGACGAGCGACGCTCGCTCTTAGGGTGGCGCGAAGCGCCGGGTGGGGTAACTCCGCGGACGGATGAAACAGCCCCCGCTCGGCACAACGTTAGCGCCGCACACGATGTGCCCCCCCACAGCGAGCGTCGCTCGTCTCGACCCCCCAAACTGGGCGGGCTAAGATAGAGAGGCCGGAAATGC
>JAICIT010000422.1 GCA_025960445.1 Bradyrhizobium sp.
GTATCCGGCTCCCACCAACGCGTCGACCGTCTGGTCCATATCAGCATCGGGCATGACGATGGCATGGTTCTTGGCGCCCCCGAAACACTGCGCACGCTTTCCGGCCGCTGCCGCCCTCTCGTAGATATATTGTGCGATCGAGGAGGAGCCGACAAATCCGACCGCAGTGATGTCGGGATCGTCGAGAATGGCGTCGACCGCTTCCTTGTCACCATTGACGACATTGAGGACGCCCGGTGGCAAACCCGCTTCCAGCATCAACTCGGCAAGCCGCATCGGCACACCAGGGTCACGTTCCGATGGCTTGAGGATAAATGCATTGCCGCAGGCAATCGCGGGGGCGAATTTCCACATCGGGATCATGGCGGGGAAATTGAACGGTGTGATGCCCGCCACAACCCCGAGCGGCTGGCGCATCGAATAGATGTCGATGCCCGGTCCGGCGCCTTCGGTGTATTCACCTTTCATCATTTGTGGAATGCCGAGAGCGAACTCCACGACCTCGACACCGCGCAGAATATCACCTTTGGCGTCGGGAATGGTCTTGCCATGTTCGCGGGCGAGCAAGTCGGCCAACGCGTCATTGTCGCGCGCGACTAGTTCCAGGAATTTCATCAGGACACGAACCCGTCGCTGCGGATTGGTCGCGCCCCATTCCGGTTGAGCTGCTCTGGCATTTTCGACCGCGGCGCGCAGCTCGGCTTTGGAAGCGAGCGCCACTTGGGCCTGGACGCTCCCCGTCATCGGTTCGAACACGTCCGCGAACCTGCCGGAAGTGCCCTTGACCTCGCGGCCTCCGATAAAATGTCCGATTGTGCGCATGCGTTACTCCCTGTGTTGGAAACTCGCCGCGGTTCGGCTACGGGCCTCTCAGAGAATCTCTGAATCGACCACGAAGGAATCGCAGATTTCTGGCATCCTCTCGCCTCAGGCTCACACGCCAATTTAGGACGCCAGGGCCGGTTTTTCGGCATCTTGCAGTCTTTGCAGCGTTTGGAAAGGGTCTGGATGCGCGGCGGATTTGCGAAATTGCGTGATACGCCGCCTTTCGCGGCGCATACGACCAACGTCGAACGCGGTTTTTCAGGCCGCGTTCAAGAACGAGGTCGCGTGCCGGTCTTCCTCGCGACGGCCTTCTTGACCGGCCGCTTCGGGGCGCTCGCGCGCTCCAGCACCGCGTCGCGCCCGGCGGCGAGGATTTCGTCGGACAATTCGCCGCTCCCTGCGATGCGGGCCAGCACCAGGGTACCCATCATGCTCGCAACCGTCGCCATCGCCTGCTTGCGAGCCACCTTGCGTGGAACGTCCGGAATTTGATCGGCAAGCATATCCATCATCTGCTCCAGCTTGGCCAGAAAGGCCTTGCGGGTTCTCGGGCTCTCGCGGGCGATTTCGGCACCGAGGCTCGGAACGGCGCAGCCGTGCCCGGGATCATCGCGATGGACCTTGGTCAGGTATGAATTCACGATCGTGGGCAGTCGCTCCTCCGGCGGAATCTGCTGGACCAGTTCGCGCCAGCGCGCAGTAGAGCGATCCATTGCATAGGCAAAAGCCTCGATCACCAGCGCTTCCCGGGAATCGAAGTGGGCGTAGAAACCACCATGGGTTAACCCGGCGTCTTTCATCAGGTCGGCCACCCCGATGCCGTGCGCGCCTTTTTCGCGAAGGCGCACCGAGGCCCGTTTGATGATCCGAGCATGGGTTTCGAGTTTGTGTTCCCTGGAATAACGCATCGGCAGTCCCATAAGATGTTTCTGGTCATATAATAGCAGTTAATAGCAGTTGCAGCGGAAAAAAGCTGTAGCTATTTGCTGGCCTGCTTCGAGCCAATCAACCCACTGTACAGGGGCTTGCTCCAGGCGGTTTGACAAGTTCTACGAATTGACGGGGAATAGCTCACCAGCCCCGCTCCCTCGTGACGCCCGAGATCGTCCATGGAAATGCTCAATGATTATTGCGGTGTCGATCGCGATGCCCGCGGCGTCGTTCGTCTGACCATCTGCAACGCCGGCTCGCTCAATATCCTTGGGTCGGCTGTTATCAAAGGCGTTCGCGAAGGTCTCGAGATGCTTGCGGCTGAGCGGCGAATTCGCGCGCTGATCATTTGCGGCCAAAGCGAAAAGAGCATGATCGGGGGTGCCGACATCAAGGAGATGGCCGGACTCGACCAGGCTTCGGCTGAGAAGTTCATAACCGGCCTGCGCGATCTCTGCGAGTCGGTGCGGGCATTTCCCGGTCCCGTGATCGCGAGGATGCCCGGATGGTGTCTCGGCGGCGGCCTCGAAGTTGCCGCTGCATGCGATTTCCGCATTGCTGCGCACGATGCGAAATTCGGCATGCCCGAGGTCAGAGTCGGAATTCCATCTGTGATCCATGCGGCCTTGTTGCCGCGGCTGATCGGCTGGGGCCGGGCCCGATGGCTGGTCATGACGGCGGAGAATATCGATGCTCCCACGGCGCTAGCCTGGGGTCTGGTCGACGTCATTGCGCCGCAAGGCGGTTTGGACGCGGCGGTGGAGCGAACGGTAAAGGCATTGCTGGAATGCGCGCCGGAGGCGCTGCGTGCGCAGAAAGAGCTGCTGCGACAATGGGAGGAATTGCCGCTAAAGCAATCCATCAACCTCAGCATCGGCGTATTCGGGAAATCCTATTTGACGGGCGAGCCGCAGCGATTGATGCAGGGCTTTATCGACCGGAAAAGATAGCCTCAAACCGGTAGCTCGCGCCGGGAGAGTCCGAGTCCCTGAAAACGCTTGCGTTCTCCTGCCACCGATCACACACGCTATCCACTTCACGGCAAGTTTTGCCGAGCGGCCGTTGCATTTGCCTGGGTGCGCCATATTGTATGTACAGCTTACTTGATATGTTGCTTATCATATAATATCACCAGTACTCGGGGCTTGCGCACACATCGATAAAGCCATCCAACTTAAATTGCAGTTCGCCTTTCCCAACAGGAAGCACACTATGATCTCGGATAGGCTGTCGGCCGCGCTCGCCCGTCGCAACATCCACTATGCCTGGGTCATGGTCGCCGTCACCTTCTTCACTGCGCTGGTCAGTGCAGGCACTGTTGGCGCGCCCGGCGTCTTCATCGTACCGCTGCAGCAGGAATTCGGCTGGACTACCGCTGAGGTTTCATCGGCGCTGTCGATCCGTTTTATCCTGTTCGGCCTAATGGCCCCATTCGCCGCCGCCTTGCTCAACCGCTACGGACTGCGGAATGTGACTTTATCGGCGTTGCTGATTGTCTCTTCGGCACTCGTCGCCTCGCTTGCAATGACGCAACTATGGCAATTGATCTTGCTCTGGGGCGTCGTGATCGGAATCGGTACTGGCATGACGGCGCTGGTGCTCGGCGCCACCATTGCCGCGCGATGGTTCGCGGCGCGACGAGGGCTGGTGGTCGGCATACTCACGGCGAGCGTCGCCACGGGACAACTGTTATTTCTACCGCTGCTGGCTGCTATCACTGAACGCATGGGGTGGCGGATCGCGCTGGCGCTGATGTGCGTGATGCTCGGCGTCGCCGCCTCGGCGGTACTGCTGTTGATGCGCGACCGTCCCAGCGATGTCGGCCTGCGACCGTTCGGTGATGACGACAC
>JAICIT010000423.1 GCA_025960445.1 Bradyrhizobium sp.
GTAACGGCGCGGTACATGGCGGCAAGTTCTTTCAATTCGCGGGCGGATCATAACCAAAAAATTATTCGGAACCAATCGGCGGCCCGGTAGAATGGGTGCAATGCTGTCATCCCTGTTTCAACACAGTTCCAACCTACAGCGCCGCCTGCGGCGCCGAAATCCGGTCCGCGACTTGCTTGCGGCGGGCCCAGCGATACTATCTTTGCGAAGAGAATATACGCCGCGCGAGTTGTCCGAGCAGAGCTGTCCACGAGTTTGTCGACGAGACCTGACAAAGAGCGGTGCCAGATGACTTCCATTGCCGATCGAATTGCCGGACCGCCGCTGGCAGGCGCGGCGGACGCTATCGCGCCAGATGTGGCAGCCGTTTCGGGCAAGTCAAAGCCGTTGATATCGTTTCCCGCAACCGGCGAGCGCGAACTGCGGCTGGATCTGTTTCGCGGGCTCGCATTGTGGCTGATCTTCATCGACCATCTGCCGCAGAACCTGCTGACCTGGCTCACGATCCGCAATTACGGGTTCAGCGATGCCACCGAAATTTTCATCTTTATCTCCGGCTATACCGCGGCGTTCGTTTACGGCCGCGCCATGATCGAGTCCGGCTTCGTCGTGGCGACCGCGCGCATTCTGCGGCGGGTCTGGCAAATTTACGTCGCCCACGTGTTCCTGTTCACGATCTTCCTGGCGGAAATTTCCTATGTCGCCACAAGGTTCGAGAACCCGCTGTACACGGAAGAAATGGGAATCATGGATTTTCTCAAACAGCCGGACGTCACGATCGTCCAGGCGCTGCTGCTGAGATTCCGGCCCGTCAACATGGACGTGTTGCCCCTCTATATCATCCTGATGCTTTTTCTCCCGCTGATCCTGTGGTTGATGAAGTGGAAGACAGACGTAACGCTGGCGCTTTCGGTCGCGCTTTATGCGCTGACCTGGCACTATGACTGGTACCTGTCGGCATATCCGAACGGCTATTGGGCTTTCAACCCGCTCGCCTGGCAGTTGCTGTTCGTGTTCGGCGCCTGGTGTGCGCTCGGCGGTGCGCGACGGATGTCGAGGATTCTGTCCTCCCGCGTCACGCTGTGGATCTCATTCGCTTATCTGTTCGCGGCGTTCTGCGTCACGCTGACCTGGTACGTGCCGCAACTGGGCCATCTGATGCCGCGCCGCATCGAGCAATGGATGTATCCGATCGACAAGACCGATCTGGATGTCCTGAGGTTCGCGCATTTCCTGGCGCTGGCGGCGCTTACGGTGCGCTTCCTGCCAAGGGAATGGCCCGGATTGAAATCGCCCTGGCTGCGGCCTCTGATCCTGTGCGGGCAGCATTCACTCGAGATTTTCTGCCTTGGAGTGTTCCTGGCTTTCGCGGGACATTTCGTGCTGGCCGAGGTTTCGGGCGGCCCCGTGATGCATTTTATCATCAGTATTTCCGGCATCTTAATCATGTGGGCCGTTGCCTGGGTGATTTCGTGGTACAAGCACGTAGCCGACAAGAGCGCGTCGAAAAAAAGCGCCGGCAACGCGGATTTGGCGGGAGGAGGCTGATGAAGTCCAGGGCATGGGCCATGCTGGGGCTGGGAGTGCTGTCCGGTGTTTTATCACTGGCTGCAGCGCCCTTGCGTGCGGACGATACTACCGCCCAGACCTGTGATCTTCCGGCCTACCTGCTGACGACCGAAAGCGCGCTGCCCAAGGTCGCCGAAAAGGTAAAGAGCGGCCGCCTTGATGTTCTCGTGATCGGCAGCCGGTCGTCGACAATCAACGGATCGGAAGCGAGCGCCTATCCTGCCCGTTTCCAGGCGGCGCTCCACGAGAAGCTACCCGCCGTTGAGGTTAACGTGTCGGTAGATATACAGGTCAAGAAAACCGCCGAGGAGACTGTCGGCAGCTTCGTTAAGCTGATGGAAGATAAAAAGCCTACCCTGGTGGTCTGGCAAACCGGCACTGTTGACGCGATGCGATCGATCGATCCCGATGAATTTCGCGCTGCGTTGGATGAAGGCGTTGCTGCGCTGCAAAATGCCGGAGCCGAATTGATCTTGATGAATCCGCAATACAGTCCGCGTACCGAAACCATGGTTTCAGTTCCACCTTATCTCGATAGCATGCGGGTTGTAGCGCAAAAGTATGACGTGCCATTGTTCGACCGTTTCGCCATTATGCATCAGTGGAGTGATGCCGGAGACTTCGATCTGTTTAGTGCCGTCCATGGTGTCGAGCTTGCCAAGCGTGTCCACGATTGCCTCGGCCGTGCGCTGTCGGCATTTGTCATCGACGCCGCTCATCTCGGACCGGCTCAGCAGAATTGAGGATCCAGCGTTAATGAGTTTCCTACGCCCTTTTTGCCGAACGACAGCGCTTGCCGGAGCGGCGGTCACCGCGCTTGCGTTCTTTACGTGGATCTCGATCCTTCCCTCGCACGCGCAAACCGCCCAGACAGCCCAACCAAGCGCGGTTTCCGAAATCCCCAAATCCGATAACCCCAAGCCTTCTGATAGCGCCAAGCCTTCTGATAGCACCAAGGCTTCTGATAGCGCCAAGGCCGAGACGCCACAGACCACCGGCACCCGCAATGTTGCATCCGTCGATCAGAAAAGCCTCACCGCCAAAACAATAGATAAGGTGAAGCAGGTCGCGAAATCGGCCGGCGACATTTTCAGCCGTGTTCCTTGCTCGCCGCCGAAGGGCGGCGCCAGGGCGATGGGGTCGCTGCCGCACGTCGCAACCAAGCTGGCTTCGGGCCAGCCTGTGGAGATCATCGCGTTCGGCTCCTCCTCGACCGCAGGTTACGGCACCAGCTCACCGGAATTTACTTATCCCAACCGCTTGGCCGCGCAATTGCGCCGTCAATATCCGGGCGTCGAGATCAATGTGGTCAATCGCGGCAAGGGCGGCGAGGATGCCGCCGAAATGATGAAACGGCTGCAGACCGAAGTGATCGATATGAAGCCGGATATGGTGATCTGGCAGGTCGGCACCAATGCCGTGCTGCGCAACATAGATCCCGATGAGACAGCCAAACAGGTGGAAGTTGGGATCATGCGCATTCAGGCCGCGGGCGCCGATCTCGTGCTGGTCGACCCCCAGTACTCGCCGAGAGTGAATGAGCGGGCCGAAAGCGCAAACAAAATGATCAAGCTGCTCGGCAGGGTGGCCGAACTCCGGCATGTCGGCATCTTCCCGCGATTCCAGATCATGCGCGATTGGCATGAGAAGCAGGCGATCCCGATCGACAATTTCGTCATCGCCGATGGCCTGCACATGAACGATTGGGGTTATGCCTGTTTCGCTCAGCTACTCGGCGATGACATCATCAAGTCGGTCGGTCAGATCAAGCTCGGCGTCAACTTGCCGGCCAAGGTGCAAGCCTATCGGCCGATGTGAACTCGAGCGAGTGATGGCGTGCAGCGTTTCGCGCTACGCAACATTTGCGCACAGCTTCACGCCTTCTCCAGCGCTCGTTGCAAGTCTTCGATCAGATCGTCACGATGCTCGAGCCCGGCCGAAAATCTGATGAAGCCTTCGCTGATTCCGAGTTCGGCCCGGGCGTCTGGCGGCAGACGCTGGTGGGTGGTGGTCGCCGGATGGGTA
>JAICIT010000424.1 GCA_025960445.1 Bradyrhizobium sp.
GGCCTTTGATCCCAAGATCCACTGTCTCACTCCCATGACGTCAGGTGTTCTGAACTTCGGTTGCATGATTGTATCCAAACCGGTCGGCCCTGGTAAGACATCGACCGTTTGCTATCGCGAAAATGGCCTGTATCAATGCTTTCGATATCCCATGCGGAGTTCGTTATGACCGACCTGTTTGATGTCAGCAAGGAAATCATTCTCGTCACTGGCGCATCGCAGGGCCTCGGGCGACAGTTCGCGCGGGTGCTTTCGAGGCATGGCGCCGCCATCGTGCTGGCTGCGCGGCAGACCGCCAAACTAAAGAGCCTCGAGCAGGAAATTGTCGGGCGGGGCGGCCGCGCTGTCGCGGTGCAGATGGACGTCACCGATACCGCTGCGATCGGAAAGGCGATCGATCACGCGGAAGCCGCGCTTGGACCGATCACTGTGCTCATCAATAACGCCGGCATTGCGATCGAAAAACTCTCGGTGGACCAGACCGAGGCGGATTGGGATTCGGTGATCAATGCCAATCTCAAGGGCGCTTATTTCACAGCCACCGAGATCGCGCGGCGGATGATCGCTCGAAAGCAGGAAGGCAATATCGTCAATATCGCCTCGGTGCTGGGCTTCGGCGTGATGAAATTTCTTTCTCCCTACACAATCTCCAAGGCTGGCATCATCCAGGCCAGTAAGGCGATGGCGCTGGAACTTGCCGGCAATCGCATTCGCGTCAATGCGCTCGCGCCGGGCTACATCGATACAGAGATGAACCATGCGTTCTGGTCGACGCCATCGGGCGAGAAACTGGCGAAGCGGATCCCGCAGCGACGCATTGGGGCGGAATCCGATCTCGATGGCGCGATCCTGCTGCTGGCGTCCTCCGCTTCTCGCTACATGACCGGCAGCGTGATTACCGTCGACGGTGGATTCCTGCTGACGTGAGCGATCAGCTCGTGTTGTCGGTTACGACATGAACCTCAGCAGCTTCTGCAGCCGCGCGATTTTGCCGCCGTAGGGTGGATAAAGATCAGCCAATCGATTGAAGGGTGAGCGATAGAACACCGGCTTCAATTTGCACAACGCGTTAAAGCCCCATTCGCCGTGATAGGCGCCGCTGCCGGATGCCCCGACGCCGCCCATCGGCTGATTGATTTGGGTGAAGTGAAACAGGCAGTCGTTGACGGTGACGCCGCCGGACACGGTGCGCGTCAGCACTTCATCGCGAGCGGCGTCATTGTTGCCGAACCAGTACAGGGCCAACGGCCGTTCCCGTTCATTGATATAGGAGATGGCCTCCGACGCGTGCTCGTACCCAACCACCGGCAATAGCGGACCGAAAATTTCTTCCTGCATGATCATCATGTCAGGCGTCGCGCCGACAACAAGCGTGGGCGGAAACTTGCGTCGCGATTTCCAGGCGGGATTGTCGGGCTTTGCGGATTGTATGACTCGCGCCCCCTTGGCCTTTGCATCACTCACCAGGCTTTCGAGGCGAGCATAATGCGCATCGGAGATGATTGACGTGTAATCGTTGTTATCGGGATTGGTGCCGAACATCCGCCGCATGGCGGCGTCGACCTTGTCGGCGAAATCCTGCACGCGCTCCCGTGGCACCAGCGCATAGTCAGGGGCGATACAGGTCTGGCCGGCATTGAGCAGTTTTCCGTAAGCGATGCGTTGCGCTGCCTGAGCCAGATCGGCAGAACTATCGACAATCGCCGGCGATTTGCCGCCGAGCTCCAGCGTGATTGGCGTCAGGTTGCGCGCCGCGGCTTCCGCCACGAGGCGCCCCACGCGGGTCGAGCCGGTGAAGATCAGATGATCGAACGGCAGCGACGCAAAAGCGTGCGCGATATCGCCGTCAATACCGGTGACAACCAGTTCGTCGCTCTCGAACCTGGCTGATATCACTTCTTTCAAAAGTTCGGAGAAGCGCGGCACCAACTCGCTTGGCTTGATCATCACCCGATTGCCCGCGGCGAGCGCGCCCACTGCCGGCGCCAGCGTCAACTGCAAGGGATAATTCCATGGCGCGATGATGCCGATGACGCCGAGCGGCTGAGGGATCAGCCGATTTCTGGCCGGCACGAATTGCAGGGCGGTGGCGACGCGCCGTGGCGCCATCCACTTCTTCAGGTGTTTGCTGGCGTGTTTGATCTCGCCCAGCACCAATAGCGACTCGGCGATGGCGGTTTCGGTGGCGCAGCGATGGCCGAAATCCTCGGAGATCGCCTGCTCGAACCGGCTTTCGTTCTCGGAAACGGCGGCGCGCAACCGCCCCAACCGATCCAGCCGTTCCCTGAATGTCGGCGCCGGCTTTGCCCGCGACAGCTCATGCATGCGGCGAAAGTCATCCTGGAGGGTGTTTTGGCCGCGGCCTTTTACAGGTTGGTCCATCGCGGTGTCCGTGCTGTTCCAGGCCCGGAAGCTGGCCTTTGTCGCATGTTCTGGCAAGAGCACCTCTAGCGGTTGGTTTTGCGCATTAAAGCCGGATTCAAGCGTGTTTTGCCGGCATAAAATCGCGAAAACTCACCTCGCGGGCCTTTCCAAAGCGGGCGTGCATTGGTACACAGCCTCCGCAACCCAAGCGCACGCGCCCAAGGGTTGCCTTCTCAGGAAGCCTCCGGACGGGATCGATCGGCGCCCCAAGGCGTTGGCCAACGACGTTTCGGCATTTGGTTTCTGAGGCGCGAAAAGTTTATCGCGGGGTGGAGCAGCCCGGTAGCTCGTCAGGCTCATAACCTGAAGGTCATAGGTTCAAATCCTATCCCCGCAACCAAATAACAGCCCGCCAACTCAATGTTGGCGGGCTTTTTCGTGGCCGACTTCCTGCTGCTGGCTTCAGTGCGTCAGCTCGTAGTCATCGCGTCACGATACGCTGCATACCCTCTGGCAAAACGGGCCTTTTGCCGAGGTGGCGCACCGCCGATTCTCCAAATGTGGCCAAATTTCTGACCAGTTGCGACCAAATTTGAAAGAGAGGCTGCTTTCCACAAGTAAATTTATCGCGTGAGTGCTCGATGATGAAGCGTTTTCGGCGGGTTGCTTCCGCCGCTTTCATTGCCGCTCTCCTGCCGATTGGTGTGCCAACCGCGCAGGCCATTCAATGCAGCAACGCGCGGCCGTCAGACACGCACGGGCGCTGGTGGTCGTGGCGACTTATCGATGGCCGAAAGTGCTGGTACGAAGGCAAATCGATGATTTCGAAAACATCATTGCGGTGGTCGCCTGAACAGGCGTCAGCACAGCCGAAGCCAGATAGAAAACCAAAGGACGTCCTCACCGTCCAACCAAGCGATCTCCTGGACGCACAGGCGTCGGTACCCGACGATAGCTTCGAAGCACGCTGGCGCGCGCGCGCACTAAATTATTAAACTCGGGTCACGCCGAAGTCATCGCATCACGATACGCCGCGTACCTTGTGGCAAACGGACCTCTTGGTGATCCCGATGGTGAATGGCCTCGCCTGCGAGCCCACCAGAACCAGCCAGCACCTTTCCAGCCGAACGTCTCTAATGCCCGGTCGGCGTAAAACACCTCGATCGTGGCGCCGGTCAGCGGATTGATGTCGTAAAGCGGCTCATGCGCTGCGCGCTGCTTCACAATCGA
>JAICIT010000425.1 GCA_025960445.1 Bradyrhizobium sp.
CCTTAGTTATGCCGAGCTATGCGTCGAGGCGTGTCGGTGGGGCCTCGGTTTCATGTCGCTGGGACTTGAGCGCGGCGATCGCATATTGATGTTCCTCGACGACACGCCGGCCTATCCGGCGGCATTTTTTGGCGCGGTTCGCGCCGGCTTCGTGCCGCTTCTCATCAACACACTCACGCCGCCGGACCTGCTGCAGTTCTACCTATCGGATTCCGGCGCTACCGCCGCGGTCACCGAAACCGAGTTTTGCTCCCGCTTCGATGCGCAAGCGTGCGCCAATACCGCATTGCGGACGCTGATCGTGGTCAACGGCGCACCAGGAGATCACGCCGCGCCGCAATCAATTGCCGCGGAAGCCTGGCTGCGTGATTTTTCAGCCGATCTTGCCGAAGCGGACACCGACCGCAATGAAATGGCGTTCTGGATGTATTCGTCGGGTTCAACTGGACGTCCCAAAGGCATCGTCCATCTGCAACACGATATGGCCTATACCGACGCCGCCTTTGCGCGCAATGTGCTGAAGCTCACGCCCAACGACATCTGCTTTTCGGTACCAAAGATATTTTTCGCCTACGGTTTTGGCAATTCGATCACGTTTCCGTTCTCTGTCGGCGCGTCGACGCTGCTGCTGCCGGGCCAGCCCAAGCCGGCGGCGATCTTTGAGGCGATCGAGCGTTATCGTCCGAGCGTGTTTTTCGGGCTGCCAACGCTCTACACTTCTCTGACCAAGGCCGATGGCGCGTCAGCCACGGACTTTTCCTCGCTGCGGATGGCGATATCCGCCGCGGAGGTTCTGTCGGCCGAAGTGTTCAACGGCTGGAAGAAATCGACCGGGCTTGAAATCATCGAGGGGCTCGGCTCGACCGAAGCGCTGCACATCTATCTCTGCAATCGTGCGGACCGAAGGAAACTCGGCGCCGCCGGGATGCGCGTTCCCGGCTACGAAATCGTGCTTCGAGACAGTGATGGACGCGAAGTTGGCGACCACCAGGAAGGCGTCATGTGGGTGCGCGGCGATTCGAGCACGCCGCTGTACTGGAATCGGCCAGACAAAACCGCTGAAACTATCCGCGACGGCGGCTGGATTTATACCGGAGACCGTTTTGTGCGCGATAGCGACGGCTTTTATTTCTTTCGAGGCCGCGCCGACGATCTGATCAAGATCTCCGGCCAATGGGTCTATCCGCTCGAAGTCGAGCTTTGCCTCGCGGAACATCCCGAGGTCCGCGAATGCGCAGTGTTCGCGGTCGAGCTGCCGGACAGGCGCATGACTTTAAGGGCGGTCGTGGTGATGAACGCCCGCGCCTTCGACGAGAGCGATGCAACCAGGATGCTGCAGGACTTTGTGAAGGCGAAACTGCTGCCCTACAAATATCCGCGTGAGATCAGGTTCGTCGACGAATTGCCGAAGACGGGTACCGGCAAGATCGATCGGCAGGCGCTGATCAAGCTGTGTTAGATCCTTCTTCTGACGCGTTTTCTTCACGCGAACCGGCATCCACTTCGCTCGAAAACGCTTTAGCCGTCGAGCCCGGTGCCGCCATAGAGCCAGGCAAGATCGGCATAGTAATCCTCCGATGTTTTCGCGCTCATGATGGCGTTGCGAATGCGCGCATGTTCGCCGGATGGATGGTAAATGTGCTCGCCGATGGCGCGGGATAACAACTGGACGCGCGCGGTGCGAGGAAAGCGCTGTGACTGATAGCGTTCCAGCGCGGCTTGGTGATCGTCGGGATAAGAGGCGAGCATGTGCGACAAGCAAACCGCATCTTCCATCGCCTGACAGGCACCTTGCGCGAAATACTGCAGCATCGGATGCGCGGCGTCACCGAGCAAGGCGACTCGGCCATCTACCCAGCGCTCGCTGGGATCGCGGTCGCACAACACCCATAACTTCCAATTCTTGCCATGGCGGATGATGTTCTGCGCCCGCGCGTGTACGTGCGTAAAGCCCTGCATCACCTCCTGTTCGGAAACCGGCTTACCCGCGACTGGCTCCGGCGCGTCGTTGTGATAGGTCACGACGAGGTTAAACACTTTCCAGTCCGACAGCGGATAGTGAACGATGTGGCATTTCGGACCCGCCCACAGTGTCGCGGCGTTCCAGCGCAGGTCCTCAGGCATCTGCTCGGTCGGAATTACCGAGCGATAGGTGGTGTGGCCTGAAACACGCGGCGGCCCATCGGCAATGACTTGCTTGCGAATATTCGACCACAGCCCGTCCGCTCCGATCAATAGCGACCCGGTGACGCGGTCGCCGGAGGCGAGATGCGCGGTCACCGAGGAGCCGTCCTGATCATAACCGGTGACTTCGGAGCTGACGCGCAAGTCGATCAGCCTGTGTTCGCGGCAAGCTTTCAGGAACACGCCGTGCAGGTCACCCCGATGCACCACCGCATAGGGATTACCGAAGCGTTTGCGAAAGGACTCACGCAAATCGACATGGGTGATTTCTTCGGCCGTCAGCGCGTCCATGAGCCTGAGCTGATCGATATAGACCGCCATCGCGCGCGCGGCTTCGCCGACCCCGAGATAGTCAAAGGCGTGAAACGCGTTCGGTCCGAGCTGGATACCGGCGCCGATTTCGCCAAGGGCGGCGGCCTTTTCGAGCAGGACCGAGGCAATGCCCTTTTGCGCCAGCCCGAGCGCGGCGGCGAGACCGCCGATGCCGCCGCCGGCGATCAGGACCGGCCGCGTCTCCAGCCGCGCCATCAAGTCGACTTTCCCAGATGTTCGAGCGCGTCTTCCGCGCGCAGCGGCACCCGCGAGGCCTCGTTGTTGAGATCGACCAATTGCGTCAACAACGCCATCAGCAGCTTGCGATCGGCCAGTTTCAGCGGCTGCAACATCCGCGCCTGCGCCCGATCGACTGCCGGCATGACCTCGCGCAGCAGTGCCGCGCCCGATTTTGTGAGATACAGCAGCTTGGTCCGTCTGTCCTCGGAAGAGGGCGTGCGCTCGACATACTGCTTTGCCTCCAGCCGTTCGATCACGTTGCCGAGCGTCGAGCGGTCAAAGGCGATCACCGCGGAGAGCCGGGTCGCATCGATGCCGGGATGCGTCCGGATCGCCACCAGTGCTGCAAACTGCACCGGGGTCAGATCGTATTCGCTGCACTCCTCGATAAATATCGACACCGCGATCTGCTGCATCCGGCGAAACAGATAGCCGGGCTTGGTGTAGACCGCATCCATGTTGAGCGTCGGAATTCTATTCCGCATCGGGCTGCCGCTCGGGTGCCGCGTCCGCAAACGCCTTGATGTTTTTTGCCGCCGCTTCTGCCTTCAGCAGGCGCGGAAAACCAGAGAGATCGACCCCAAATCGCCGCGCGTTGGCAAGCTGAGGCACCAGGCACAGATCGGCCATGCCGGGTGCTTCGCCGAAGCAGAACGGGCCGGCTTCGTTGGCGAGCAATGCTTCGCAGGCCGTGAGGCCCTCGCGGTTCGCCCATGCCGCCCAGTCCGTCACTTTTTCTCCCGCAAGACCGAGCTCCCGCAAGCGCGTCAGCACTTTCAGATTCTGCACAGGGTGCGTATCGCAGGCGAGAACCTGCGCAAATGCTCGCACATGCGCCCGGCGCAGCGCGTC
>JAICIT010000426.1 GCA_025960445.1 Bradyrhizobium sp.
ACGATCGCCGATGTCAGCGGAGGGAGCCATCCCCATCCCGCCGATCAGGCCGGCGGTCATATCGGAGAGGATATCCCCGAACATGTTCTCCATCACCATCACGTCGAAATCCCAGGGACGCTTGACCAGCAGCGCCGAGCAGGCGTCGACGTAGAGCCTGTCGGCTTTCACGTCTGGATGGCGCTTCGCGGCCTGATCGAACATTTCACGAAAGAACGCAAATGCCTTGAACACATTGGCCTTGTCCACGCAGGTCAGCGCGCCCGAGCGGCCGCGCGCCTTGCGTCGCTCCGCGAGCCGAAACGAAAACTCGAACAGCCGTTCCGACGTCTTGCGCGTGATCACAAGCGTTTCGCGCGCCTCGGTGTCCGTGACGACGCCCTTCCCCATCGACGCAAACAGACCTTCCGTGGATTCGCGGATCACAACCAGATCGATGCCGCGCTGATCCGCGCCGACGATCGGGCTCGGTACCCCCGGGATGAGCCGTGCCGGTCGCACGCCGGCATAAAGGTCGAAATGAAAGCGCAGCTCCACTTGCGGCATGATTTCAGTGTTATCGGGATAACGCACCGAAGGCATTCCGCAGGCGCCCAGCAGGATCGCATCCGCCTCGTCGCACAAGCGGACCGTGCTTTCCGGCATCGACTTGCCCGTCGCGACATAATTGTTCGCGCCCGCAGCCGCGTCGGTGAAACGAAACTTCAGATCGGAGTTCTTCTCGATCTTGCGCAAGACCTCGAGCGCGGGCGCCATCACCTCGGGGCCGATACCATCACCGCCGAGCACGGCAATATGCAACGCGTTATTAGCGGACATGCGAATTCCTTAGGTCAGCCAGGCACTTGCCAGCAATATACGAAGTTACGGCGTAAGCACCGCACGCCCGACCAGCCTGCCCTTTTGCAGATCGACCAGCGCATCATTGGCCTTTGCCAACGGCATTGGCGTCACCGGAATGGGCGCGATCTTCTTTGTGCGCACCAGATCCAGCAGCTCCTGCGTTTCTCTGAGATTTCCGACATAGCTGCCCTGGATCGTGATCGCCTTGATGGGAATCAGCGGCAACGCCCACGGCGCGCCGCCGCCGAACAGGCCAACAATGACGAGCTTGCCGCCTTTGGTGAGGCAGTCGAAGCCAAGTTGGGTGGTTTTGGCATTGCCGACCAGATCGATCACGGCACGGATCGGGCTGCCGGCTTTTTGCGCGAGCTGCTCCAGGGCATCCGGCGCGCCGCCGTCAACACTTGCGAGCGCACCGGCTTTCTCGGCCGCCTCACGCTTGCGCGCGTCGATATCGACCACGATGGCGCCCTTGCCCCCCATCGCCTTCAACAGCGACAGCGCCATCAACCCGAGACCGCCCGCGCCGAAAATAACGATCGGTGTGTTGAATGCGGCCTCGACCTTTTTAAGAGCGCTGTATGTGGTGACGCCGGAGCATGCATAAGGCGCCGCGGTCACCGGATCGAGGCCTTTCAGGTTGAGCAGATAGCGCGGATGCGGAACGGTCATGTGGTCGGCGTAGCCGCCGTCACAGTAAACGCCCAGCGATGCCGGTTTCAAACACATGTTCTCGTCGCCGGCGAGACACGCATCGCATTTGCCGCAGCCGAGCCACGGATATACCAGCGCAATGTCGCCGGTTTTCAAATCGCCTTTGTCGGTGGCTTTGACGTCTGGTCCGAACGCAAGCACCTCGCCGACGGTCTCATGGCCCATTGTGCGCGGCAGGGAGACGCCACGATCCTTCAGGGACAACGGTTTTCGTCCATGGCCAAGATCGTAGCCGCCCTCCCAGATATGCAGATCGCTGTGGCAGACGCCGGCGGCTTTCACCTTGATCAAGACCTGCGTTCCCTGCGGTTGCGGTGTCGGCTGATCCACTTCTTTCAAGGGGGCATTGAAATCGGTGACCTGAAAACTTTTCATCGCTTCTCTCCCGCTCGCGCGCACTCGATAGGCTTACGATTAGATGCTTAGCCGGCTGGGATCAATGGATGATGGCAAGCGGCGAACTGATCCGGTGCCATCGGGCGAAGCTCCGGGATTTCCTCGCTGCATCGCTGGTCCGCGCGCGGGCACCGGGTGCGGAAACGGCAGCCCGATGGTGGTGACATCGGCGATGGCGGCTCTCCCACCGGCACGCTTTCGGCCGGCCGCATATCGGGGTCCGGCACGGGAATGGCCTCGATCAACAACGCGGTATAGGGGTGCGCGGGATTTGCGAATAATTGCTCCGACGGGCCGACCTCACAGAGCCGACCGAGATACATCACCGCTACCCGATCGCTCACGGCTTTCACAACAGCGAGGTCGTGGGCGATGAAAAGTAACGTCAGCCCGAAGCGCGATTTCATGTCTTCGAGCAGATTTAGGATTTGGGCGCGGATCGAAACATCGAGCGCCGAAACTGGCTCGTCGCAGATGATGAATTCCGGATTGAGCACCAACGCGCGCGCGATGCAGATGCGTTGGCACTGCCCGCCGGAAAATTCATGCGGCAAGCGCCCAACCACCAGCGAAGGATCGAGACCGACCGCGCTCAGCACCCGGCAGACAATCTCCTGGCGTTTCCTGGCGTCCTTGACGCCGGAAATCACCAGAGGCTCCGCGACGATTTCGCCGATGCGCCGCCTCGGGTTTAAAGAGGCGATAGGATCCTGGAAAATCAGTTGCACGCGCTGGCGCATCTTCCGCAAGCTATCGCCGTGCATCGTGGTGAGGTCCTGTCCGTCGAACAGAACGCGTCCCGACACAGCTTGGCGCAACTGCAGCACCGCACGGCCCAAGGTGGATTTCCCGCAGCCGGACTCTCCAACCAGACCGAGCGTCTCGCCGCGCGCAACTTCCAGGCTCACTCCGGAGACCGCGTGGATGGTTTTTCCCGCCACCGTATATTCGACCACGAGGTCTTCCACCCTGAGCAGCGGGTCACGCGCAGTTTTTTGGTTCACCTCAATCATGCGCCAATCCCAACCGGCAACGCAATCGGATGGAAGCAGGCAAACTGGTGCTGCATGGATTCCGCACCCTCGAGAATGGGCTTCTGCTGATGACACAACCCAGACGCAAAGCGGCAGCGTGGCGAAAACGAGCAGCCCGGGAGCGGCCGGGTTGGATCCGGTGGTCGCCCTGAAATCGCCGGCAGCGGCGTGTGCGGAGCGGCATCGATCCTCGGGATCGCGGCCAGCAACGCTTGCGTGTATGGCATGCGCATTTTCTTGAACAGCGCCGGCGTCGGCGCGCGCTCCACGATCCGGCCGGCATACATGACCGCGACTTCGTCGGTCCTGCCGGCGACCACACCAAGATCATGGGTAATGATGATCATCGCCATGTTCCGGCGACGCTGCTCGCGGGCCAGCAAATCGAGAATCTGGGCCTGGATGGTCACGTCAAGCGCCGTGGTCGGCTCGTCCGCAATCAGCAGTTTCGGCTCGCACGACAGCGCGATTGCGATAGCCACCCTCTGCCGCATACCTCCGGAAAGTTGATGCGGATATTGCCCCAACCTCTGTTCGGGCGCGGGAATGCCGACCGCCGTCAGCAGTTCCACGCTGCGTTTCTTTGCCGCGAGTCCGTC
>JAICIT010000427.1 GCA_025960445.1 Bradyrhizobium sp.
CCGCGACAGCGTCGCTGAGAGGCCGATCCATCGCAAACAGATCGACCTCTTCGAACGGCGGCGATTGATTGAGCACCTCGTGGGTCGCAAACGTCGCCTGGGCCATGGGCGCTTCCCTTGCTGAATCGGATTCCCGCACATTAATTTACGCCGGAATAACCGCGATTTGACACCAGGATGCAGTCAATAGTTGCAACCGATTACTGGAATCCTTAGCGCCGCAGCCCAATCAGGGCGACTTTGCGGCATGCTCGTTTACCGTGCTTCGGAGTGATCGGGGGATAAGTCATCGCGGCCCTATTGGCCCTTGCTCCCCCTTCCATCTCTGCCTATAGCTCTCGTTTTAATGACCTCCACATCGAAATCGACCTTTGTCCTCGGTCACCGGCACCTGCTGGGAATCGAGGGCCTTTCTGCTGACGATATCACTGGCCTGCTCGACCTCTCCGAGGAATATGTCGAGCTCAATCGCCAGGTCGATAAGAAGCGCACCTCGTTGCGCGGCCGTACCCAAATCAATTTGTTTTTTGAAGCCTCGACCCGCACTCAATCCTCGTTCGAAATCGCTGGCAAACGGCTGGGCGCCGACGTCATGAACATGTCGGTCTCCTCCTCCTCGATGCGCAAGGGGGAAACCCTGGTCGATACCGCCGCCACGCTCAACGCGATGCATCCGGACATTCTGGTGGTGCGGCACCATGCGTCGGGCGCCGTCGAACTGCTGGCGCGCAAAGTTGACGGATCGGTGATCAACGCCGGCGACGGCGCGCACGAACATCCCACCCAGGCGCTGCTCGACGCGCTCACTATTCGCCGCAACAAGGGCCGGTTGGATGGCCTGGTGATTTCGATCTGCGGCGACGTGATGCATTCTAGGGTGGCGCGCTCCAACATCCTCCTGCTCAATACCATGGGCGCACGGGTCCGCGTCGTCGCGCCTTCTACGCTGTTGCCGCGGGGCATCGAGCGAATGGGCGTCGAGGTTGCCCGCGACATGCGCGAGGGTCTTGATGGCGCGGATATCGTAATGATGCTGCGGCTGCAGCGCGAGCGCATGAACGGTTCGTTCGTGCCGTCATCGGGCGAGTATTTCCACTATTTTGGGCTGGACCAAAAAAAGCTCGCATATGCAAAACCGGACGCGCTGGTGATGCATCCCGGACCGATGAACCGCGGCGTCGAGATCGACTCGATCGTCGCCGACGGCGCCCAATCCTTGATCCGCGAACAAGTGGAAATGGGAGTGGCGGTGCGGATGGCGGTGCTAGAAGCGCTCGCCCGCAACCTGCCTAATGCGTAAATGATCATGCTCACGGACCGCCGACCGATCCTGCTCGCCAACGCCCGCCTGATCGATCCCTCGCGGAATATCGACGGCATCGGGGACGTGCTGATCGCGGATGGCACGATCCGGGAGTCGAGACGTGGCATCGGCGCCGCCGGTGTGCCCGAAGGCACCGACATCATCAATTGCGCCGGCAAGATCGTGGCGCCGGGCCTGATCGATATCCGCGCCTTTGTCGGCGAGCCCGGCGCCAGCCACCGCGAAACCTTTGCTTCCGCGAGCCAGGCCGCCGCGGCCGGTGGCATCACCACAATCATCTGCCAACCCGATACGTCGCCCGTGATCGACAATTCGGCGACGGTGGATTTTGTGCTGCGACGCGCGCGCGACACGGCGATCGTCAACATCCAACCAATGGCGGCGCTGACCAAGGGGTTGCGCGGCGAAGAGATGACCGAGATCGGGCTATTGAAAGCGGCGGGCGCAGTCGCGTTCACCGACGGTGACAAAAGCATCACCAATGCGCAGGTCATGCGGCGCGCCCTCACCTATGCCCGGGATTTTGACGCGCTCATTGTGCACCACACAGAAGACCCCCATCTGGTCGGCGAAGGTGTAATGAATGAAGGCGAGTTCGCCGCTCGCCTGGGGTTGATCGGCATCCCCAATGCGGCGGAGGCCGTGATGCTGGAGCGCGACATGCGGTTGGTCGCGTTGACCGGAGGACGCTATCACGCAGCTTCACTGAGCTGCATCGAATCCCTGGATATTCTAAAGCGCGCTCGCGACGCCGGCCTGTCCGTGAGCGCCTCGGCGTCGATCAATCACTTGACGCTGAACGAAAACGACATCGGTCCGTACCGGACATTCCTGAAGCTGTCGCCGCCGCTACGCACCGAGGAAGACCGCACTGCGCTGGTTGCCGCGCTGGCTTCGGGATTGATCGACGTGGTGATGTCCGATCACAATCCGCAGGATGTGGAGGTGAAGCGGCTGCCGTTCGCTGAGGCGGCTTCCGGCGCCATCGGACTGCAGACCATGCTGCCGGCTGCGCTGCGGCTGATCCACAGTGGGGACATCGATTTCAAGATCTTGATACGCGCGATGTCGACGCGCCCGGCCGAGCTACTGGGCTTGCCGGGGGGAACGCTGCGCGCTGGCGCGCCGGCCGATGTGATCGTGATTGATGCGGAGACGCCCTGGGTGCTTGATCCCGTCGACATCAAATCGCAATGCAAGAACACGCCGTTCGATGAAGCGCGGTTCTCGGGTCGGGTGGTGCGTACCATCGTTGGTGGACGGACAGTCTATGAACATGTCTGAACCCGGCAGGATTTATGGGGAGGGAGAACGGCGATGTCATCTGGCGCATTTCTGCCCGTAGGGTTCATTCTCGGCTACCTCCTCGGCTCGATTCCATTCGGGCTGATCTTCACCAAACTGGCTGGCACTCAGGATCTGCGCACGATCGGTTCCGGAAATATCGGCGCCACCAACGTGCTCCGGACAGGACGCAAGGGCATCGCCGCGATAACGCTGCTCTGCGACGCCCTGAAGGGCACGCTCGCGGTCATCATCGCTGGCTATTATGGTGGGCCCAATGCCGCGATGCTGGCGGCGCTCGGCGCCTTTCTCGGGCATATCTTTCCGGTCTGGCTGAAATTTAAGGGTGGCAAAGGGGTGGCGGTTTATATCGGCACACTCATCGGTTTGTTCTGGCCCGCCGCTGCTGTGTTTTGCGTGATCTGGATTTCGACCGCCTTGACCTCGCGTTACTCTTCGTTGTCGGCCTTGGTTGCGAGCGTTGTAACGCCGATCTTTCTTTGGTGGTTTGGCCACCCAGCGCTGGCGTCGTTGTTTGCCGTGCTGACGCTGCTGTTGTTCTACATGCACCGCGAAAACATCCGCCGATTGCAAGCGGGCACCGAAGACCGGATCGGCGGGACGAAGTAAGGTTTATCGTCGCACAAGTGCCTCCTCAATGAAGCGTGCCGCTGTTAGTGCGCCAGCATCATTGCCAAATCGTGCGATCACCTGAACTCCGACCGGCAGTCCGCCATCGACTTCAATAGCGGGGACGTTGACACAGGGTACGCCCATGAGCGTCCAGAGTTTGTTGAAGCGGGTATCACCGGTCGAGGCCAGCCCCTTCGGAGCGGCACCCGGCGCTGAGAAGGTTAACAGCACGTCCACCTGCTCGAATGCGCCTGATAACGCCTTTCGGCCGCGGTTCGCTGTCCTTCGCGCCTCATCGTAGTCGGCCGGACGGATCCCGCTCGTCTCATCAAGTTTCGCGCGC
>JAICIT010000428.1 GCA_025960445.1 Bradyrhizobium sp.
ATTTCCGCGGCGCATTTCCGCGCCCAGGCTGACAAGAAGCGGCTGAAGCTGGCCGATGCCCGCGCCAATGCGGTGGCGCTCGATTTCGCCGCGACCCCGCCGAAGAAGCCGGCGTTTCTCGGGGTCAAATCGTTTCGCGACTATGATCTTACCGAACTCGTGGACTACATCGACTGGACGCCGTTCTTCCAGACTTGGGAGCTGACCGGGCGCTTCCCGGCCATTCTCGAAGACCCCAAAGTCGGCGAAGTCGCGCGCTCGCTGTACGACGACGCGCGCAAGATGCTGGACCTGATCGTCAAAGAGAACTGGTTCAAGGCGCAGGCCGCCGTCGGCTTCTGGCCCGTCAATGCGGAAGGCGACGACATCGCTGTTTATTCCGATGACAGCCGCACGACTAAAATCGCGACCCTCCACACCTTGCGTCAGCAACTGGAAAAACGCGAGGGCCGCTTCAATGCCGCGCTGTCGGACTTCATCGCGCCGGCCTCCTCCGGCGTGCCTGATTACATCGGCGCGTTCGTGGTCACGGCTGGTATCGGCGAGGATGCCGTCGCCGATCGTTTCAAGAACGCCAACGACGATTACTCTTCGATCATTTGCAAGGCGCTGGCCGACCGTCTGGCGGAAGCCTTTGCCGAGCGCATGCATGCACGAGTGCGAAGGGAATTCTGGGCCTACGCGCCGGACGAGGCGTTGTCGCCGGAAGATCTGATCCTCGAGAAATATCAGGGCATCCGTCCTGCACCGGGCTATCCGGCGCAACCCGATCACACCGAAAAGGCGACGCTGTTCGCGCTGCTCGATGCCGAGAACAATGCCGGCGTGAAGCTGACCGAAAGCTTCGCGATGTGGCCGGGCTCGTCGGTCTCCGGTCTTTATTTCAGCCATCCCGGCAGTTTCTATTTCGGAGTCGGCAAGATCGAGCGCGATCAGGTGGAGGATTATGCGGCACGCAAGGGCTGGAGCGTCGCGGAAGCCGAGCGCTGGCTGGGCCCGGTGTTGAATTACATTCCAACGCAGGATCGTTCCGCGCAGGATCGCCGCGCCAAAGAAGCGATAGCGAAACCCGTTTCCGCTGTTCCGGCCAACGACATTGCCTCCGACGAATTGGCCGCACATCCGCCGGGCTGCAACTGCGCGGTGCATCTGGCCTATCGCAAGAAAGCCGCGCGGGGCTGAGTGGCGTCTCTGGATTGCATCGTCGCTCCGCTCCTCGCAAAGACGGCCGATCTTCAGTCTTGTGGGGTCGAGACGGGGAATCCTGCCTTCTTATCCCTCCCACTCGTGGGGAGGGTGGCGCGAAGCGCCGGGTGGGGGGCAGCGCATACAAATGCGCGAAACATCTCGCTCGCGGAAGCAACCCCACCCGTCACATCCTTCGCTCCGCTCACGATGTGCCCTCCCTCCCCATAAATGGGAGGGAAAAGAAACAGCCGCCACGCTCCACTTCGAATTTCAAACAGCCAGACAACACCCCACACCTGCGCGATCTCGCCGCGTGATCCGCGCGAGTTTTGATCGTGTGAAGCGCATCTGAAATTCAGAGGGCGCAGGGAATGCCGGGCGCTCCATGCACCCGCAGTCTCGCGTGCAAAAAATAGAAAGCACACGAGGTAGTCACCACAGGTTCACCGGAATCACCCGGCATTCCCCACGCAATGGTTTACGGCTTATAACGTGATCTCCCCGGTGATCGGGCTTTCTTGTCACCGTCGCCTACGAGATGTTTCCCGCAAACTTGACGCCAGCGTCGAGGCGTCAGGACCACACGACTTCGCCGTCCGCTTTCGCACGTTTCGTCAAGCGCGCTATCAGCGTCCATTGCATCCCGCACCGCGTTCGTGACGATCGCGATCGCCCCTCGTTTGGAACAGGACGGCGCGGGTTATAGGTTTGATTTGGGAAAAGCGAGAAGGAAAATGTTTTTGCTGATGGGACTGGACAGCGGAACTGCTGATTTGCCCGTCGAGCAAAATCAGGTGGTCGTTCGCATCGACTATCTCCGTCGCGGTCCTGCGCGCAACGAATATACGCCTCAAGTCGCGATCAATCGCCGGGCCTCTGAAAGCCGGACCAACCGCTTTAGCGCGTGAGCTCGCTAACCCTCGCCCTCGTCGCTCGCGAGCAAGCCCGTCACCGCGCGCGACCAGCCGGTCAGCTTGCGCTCGCGCGTGGCCGCGCTCATGGCGGGCTTGAAACGCCGCTCGAGCCGCCAGTTGTCGGCAAACTTCGACGGTTCGGGATAGACACCGGCGGTTAGCCCGGCGAGGTAGGCAGCGCCGAGCGCGGTGGTTTCCTGAATCATCGGGCGATCGACCGGTGCATCGAGCAAATCCGCAAGCCGCTGCATGGTCCAGTCCGACGCGGTCATGCCGCCATCGACGCGCAGCACGATGTTTGCGCCTCCTGCTTCCGGCCAGTCGGCGCGCATCGCCGCCCAGAGATCGAATGTCTGGTAACAGACGCTTTCCAGCGCCGCATGCGCCAACTCGGCGGGACCGGTATTACGCGTCAGCCCGAACAGCGCGCCGCGGACGCGCGGATTCCAGTACGGCGCGCCGAGCCCGACAAACGCCGGCACCAGATAAACGCTCTGCATCGAATCGGATTTGTCGGCGAGCGGGCCGCTTTCTGAAGCCTGCTTGATGATACCGAGGCCGTCGCGCAGCCACTGCACCGCCGAGCCGGCAACAAAGATCGAGCCTTCGAGCGCGTAGGTGCGCTTGCCCCCGAGCTGATAGGCGATGGTCGTGAGCAGCTTGTTCTTTGACGCAACCGGCGTGGCGCCGGTATTGAGCAGCGCAAAACATCCGGTGCCGTAGGTCGATTTGATCATGCCCGGGGAGAAGCAAGCCTGGCCGATGGTGGCGGCCTGCTGGTCGCCGGCAATGCCGGAGATCGTGATGGAGCCGCCGAATAGTTCGGGCACGCTTTCGCCGAAGCTGCCGGAGGAGTCCTTTACTTCGGGCAGCATCGAGCGCGGCACGCGCAAAATCTTCAGCAGTTCGTCATCCCACTGGCCGGTATGAATATTGAACAGCAGCGTGCGCGAAGCGTTGGTGGCATCGGTCGCGTGGACCTTGCCGCCGGTCAGCCGCCACAGCAGATAGCAATCCACCGTGCCAAATATCAGTTCGCCTCCCTCAGCCCGCTCGCGCGCGCCGGGCACATGATCGAGAATCCACGCCACCTTGGTGCCGGAGAAATATGGATCGATGATCAGGCCGGTCCTGGACGTTATCGCCGGCTCATGACCTTCGCTCTTGAGGCGAGCGCAGATGTCAGCGGTGCGGCGATCCTGCCAGACAATGGCACGATGAACAGCCTGGCCGGTGGCACGGTCCCACACCACCGTGGTCTCGCGCTGATTGGTGATGCCGATCGCGGCGATATTCTTTGCTGTGAGATTGGCTTTGTTCAGCGCCTCTCGGCAGGTCGCGATCGTGGAGTTCCAGATGTCGTCCGGCTCGTGCTCGACCCAGCCCGACGCCGGAAAATGCTGCGGAAATTCAGCTTGCGCGACCGCCGCGATCGAAATGTCGCCGCCAAAGACAATGGCGCGCGAAGACGTGGTGCCCTG
>JAICIT010000429.1 GCA_025960445.1 Bradyrhizobium sp.
CTCGTTGACGCGAAGCTCGATGACGGCGTCAAGCCGCATGCGCTTTCTCTTCAGGAGTTCATCCAGCGCTTCGGCCTGCGGCACCGTGCGTGGAAAGCCGTCGAGAATGAATCCCTTGGCCGCGTCCGGTTGATCTAGCCGATCGGAAATAATTCCGATGACGATCTCATCCGGCACCAGACCGCCGCTGGCCATGATATCCTGCGCCTGGACCCCCACCGGGGTCTGCGCCGCCACTGCGGCGCGCAGCATCTCGCCCGTGGAGAGCTGAAGGATCCCGTAGCGCTGAACCAGCCGTTGCGCCTGGGTCCCCTTGCCCGACCCTGGCGGCCCGAGAAGTATCAGTCTCATCCTTTTCGCCCCCGGGCCTGTGAGCGGTGGCCCGCGCACCTAAACTAGAGAATTCACTGTTGGCAAAACGCAAATCGGCTATTCCGTCCGTTAGCGGCGACGCCCTCGCAACTTCGATTTCCTGATCAGGCCCTCATACTGATGCGCCAGCAGGTAACCCTGGACTTGCGCCACAGTATCCATCGTAACGCTGACCACGATCAACAGCGACGTCCCGCCGAAATAAAACGGCACCGAGGCATATGAAATCAGGATTTCGGGAATCAGACAGACGATCGCAAGATAGACCGCACCCAGCACTGTGATTCGAGATAATACGTAGTCGATATATTCGGCCGTGCGCTCGCCAGGCCTGATCCCCGGAATGAAGCCGCCATGCTTCTTGAGATTGTCGGCGGTCTCGGTCGGGTTGAACACGATCGCCGTATAGAAGAACGCGAAAAACACGATCAGCGCGAGATAGAGCGCAAGAAACAGCGGCCGACCGTGACCGAGTTGCGTCGTGATCCACTGAAACCACTCCGGACCCTTGCCCGCGTTGAAATTCGCAACGGTGGTCGGGAGCAGCAGCAGCGAAGAAGCAAAGATCGGCGGAATCACGCCGGAGGTGTTCAGCTTGAGCGGCAGATGCGAGGACTGTCCCTCGAACATCTTATTACCGACCTGCCGTTTCGGATATTGAATCAAAAGCCGGCGCTGCGCGCGCTCCATGAACACGATGAAGGCGATCACCGCGACCGCCATCACGATGACGACCAGGATGATGCCGGTGGACAGCGCGCCTTGTCGGCCGAGTTCCAGCATATTGGCGAGCGCCGAGGGCAGCTCCGCGACGATGCCGGAAAGAATGATCAGCGAGATGCCGTTGCCGATGCCGCGCGAGGTGACCTGCTCGCCGAGCCACATCAGGAACATGGTGCCACCGGTCAGCGTCACCGTGGTCGAGAGGCGGAAGAACATGCCGGGATCGCTGACGACATTGCCGGCGCCCTCGAGCCCGACCGCAATCCCATATGACTGGAACGCAGCGAGAATAACGGTGAGATAGCGAGTGTACTGGTTGAGCGTTTTGCGACCGGCCTCGCCCTCTTTCTTCAGCGCCTCGAGTTGCGGCGAGACCGTCGTCAGGAGCTGAATGATAATCGAAGCCGAAATATACGGCATGATGTTAAGCGCAAAGATCGCCATGCGATGGATGCCACCGCCAGCGAACATATTGAACATACCGAGAATGCCGCCCGCCTGGCTGCGGAATACCTGCTCCCAGATGTTGGGATCGATGCCGGGCAACGGAATGTAGGTGCCGAGCCGGTAAACAAGCAGCGCACCTAGTGTGAACCAGATGCGCTTCTTCAGTTCGTCCGCTTTTGCGAGCGCCGAGAAATTGAGATTTGCCGCTAATTGTTCAGCTGCTGAGACCATATTTTTTGGCTTTCTCCCGCCGCCCTCGCGCTGCCCTGCCTCTGTAGGCCGAAGCATTCAGCCAGACGCCGGACATTACTTGGTGCTCGGCTTCGATATGTCCATCATTCTGTCGTGCAGAATGACGCAGATGTTACGCCGCTTCGCCTTCGTCCTTTTTGGCCGGAGCCAGGATCTTTACCGTGCCGCCCGCCTTCTCGACCGCGGCGATAGCGGATTTCGATGCGCCATGGACTTCGACGTTCAGCTTGGCCTTGAGTTCACCTCGGCCGAGCAACCGGACGCCGTCCTTGGCGCGCCTGATCACCCGCGCCTTCACCAGCGCGGCCGCATCGACCGTTTCCTTGGCGTCGAGCAGCTTGCCATCGATCGCCTGCTGAATCCGATCGAGATTGATCTCGGCGAATTCCAGCCGGAAAATATTGTTGAAGCCACGCTTCGGCAGGCGGCGATGCAGCGGCATCTGGCCGCCCTCGAACCCCTTGATGCGCACGCCGGAACGCGCGGTCTGGCCCTTGCCGCCGCGGCCCGCTGTCTTGCCCTTGCCTGAACCGATGCCACGACCGACCCGCATCCTCTTTTTGCACGAGCCGGCATTATCGGCGATATCGCTGAGCTTCATCGTTCGCATCCTCTATCCCTGGAGCATGATCCTGACCGAAAACCGGCTACCGGTTTTCGGGACCAAGCCGCATCTTACTTCTCGTCGACGATGCGAACGAGATGTTGAACCTTCGAAATCATGCCGCGAACTTCAGGAGTATCCTTTAGCTCGGTGACCCGACCGATCTTGTTGAGCTTGAGGCCGATCAGAGTCGCGCGCTGCGAGTGGTGGCGGCGGATCGCGCTACCGGTCTGCTCGACCTTGATCGTCTTTGCGGCCTTGGCCATCGTCTTCAACTCCGTAACGCGCAAAATGCGCGATCTGTTTACTCAGCAACCGCTTCGGCGTCACCGCCGACGCGGCGCGACTGCAGCGTCGAGACCTTGATATTCCGCCGCGAGGCGACCGAGCGCGGTGAATCCTGATGCTTCAGCGCGTCGAAGGTCGCCCGCACCATG
This sequence comes from Bradyrhizobium sp., assembly GCA_025960445.1. Classification (GTDB taxonomy): domain Bacteria; phylum Pseudomonadota; class Alphaproteobacteria; order Rhizobiales; family Xanthobacteraceae; genus Bradyrhizobium. Next base: position 2,836 of record JAICIT010000429.1, read on the forward strand.
TTGTAGGGGTTCGACGATCCGATCGACTTTGCCACCACGTCCTGGATGCCGAGCGTCTCGAACACGGCGCGCATGGGTCCGCCCGCGATGATCCCGGTGCCTGCCGGCGCCGCGCGCAGATAAACCCGTCCCGCGCCATGACGGCCGGCGATGTCGTGATGCAGCGTGCGCCCCTCGCGCAATGCGACTCGCGTCAGGTTACGCTTCGCAGACTCGGTGGCCTTGCGGATCGCCTCAGGCACTTCTCGTGCCTTGCCGTGGCCGAAACCGACCCGGCCCTTCTGATCGCCGATCACGACCAGGGCTGCAAAGCCGAAGCGCTTGCCGCCCTTGACGACCTTCGCCACACGGTTGATGTGGACGAGCTTGTCGACGAACTCGCTGTCGCGTTCTTCCCGGCCGCCCCTGTGGCCGCCACCGCGTTCGCGTTCACCTGCCATGGTGTTTTCCGATCCTTAAAAGACTTGCCTTGTAGAGGCCAGCGCCTCTGCCGTTGTTCTGGTTCAATCCCACTTAGAAGCTCAATCCGCTTTCGCGCGCGGCATCCGCGAGCGCCTTGACCCGGCCGTGATAGAGATAGCCGCCGCGATCGAATACCACCTCGGTGACGCCGTTCTTCACCGCGCGTTCCGCCAGCAGCTTGCCGACCGCCTTCGCCGCGTCGATGTTGGCGCCGGTGTTGCCGCTCTCGCGCATGGATTTCTCCAGCGAAGATGCGGAAGCCAGCGTCTCGCCCTTCAGATC
>JAICIT010000430.1 GCA_025960445.1 Bradyrhizobium sp.
ACACCTCCTCCAGCGTGGCGCGGTTGTAGCGCGCCATGATGCCGTCGGGACTGTCGTCATCCTCGATGCGGCCGCGCTTGAGGATGATGACGCGGTCGCACAGCCGCTCGACCTCGAACATGTTGTGCGAGGCGAGCAGGATCGTCGCGCCCCGGTCCTTGCGATAGGTCTCCAGATGACGCCTGATCCAATCGGCGGTGTCGGGATCGAGCGATGCGGTCGGCTCATCCAACAGCAATAACTCGGGCTGGTTGATCAGCGCCTTCGCCAGCGCCACGCGGGTCTTCTGGCCGGCGGAGAGCTTGCCGTTGGCGCGGTCAAGAAAATCGCCGAGATCGAGATCGGCGGCGAGTTGTTCGATTCGCTCGGGCAAATTCTCAACGGCGTAGAGACGGCCGAAGATCGTGAGATTCTGCCGAACCGTCAGACGCATCGGCATATCGACATAAGGGCTTTCGAAATTCATGCGGCCGAGCACGTCGTTGCTCTGGTCGGGCATCGCATGTCCGAGCACCTGGATGCGGCCGGAGGTTGGCAGCACCAGGCCCATGATCATGGCAATGGTGGTGGTCTTGCCGGCGCCGTTGCCGCCCAGCAGCCCTGTGATGCTGCCGGTCGCGATGCGAAACGAGAGGTCATCCACCGCCCGGGTGGTTTTATAGACCTTGACGAGATGTGCGACCTCGATCACCGCCGACAACGTCGCATCGGCGGCGGGCACCCCGGATGTGATTGCGCCTTCATTGATCATGCGGTCGTTCCTTGGGCCATTGCTGCGGCAAGCGCAAGGCGGTGGCGAGATCGGTCCAGCCGACTAATTTGTGATCGGGACCTCGCGCGGATAGAATTGCGGCATGAACGACGTCGCCGCCTCGGATTTTCGACACCCGCGCCGCTATGTCCGTCTGGACACGATCCTGCGGCTACGCTGGCTTGCGGTGCTCGGACAACTCGCCGCCATTTTCGTCGTGCGGCAGGGACTTGAGTTCGACGTCGAGGTCTTCCCGTGCCTCACCATCATCGGCCTCTCCGCCCTGCTCAATCTGACCTTGCAGATTGCTTTCAACCCGATGCAGCGGTTGGAACCGGCCTACGCTGCGGCGTTGCTCGCGCTGAATATCGTCGAACTGGGCGGCTTGCTGTTTTTCACCGGCGGGCTGCAAAATCCATTTTCATTTCTGTTTCTGGTTCCGGTTCTGATTTCCGCAACGGCGCTGCCGGTGCGGCTGACGATCGGGCTCGGCGGGCTTGCGGTCGCCTGCGCCTCGGTTCTGGTTTATTTCCATTTCCCGCTTCCATGGGACAGCGACGATCCGCTGATCCTGCCGCCAATCTATCTGTTCGGCGTCTGGCTTTCGATCGTGCTCGCGATCGGCGTTACCAGTCTTTACGCCTTCCAGGTCACCGAAGAATCCCGCAAGTTGTCGGACGCGCTCGCCGCGACCGAACTGGTGCTGGCGCGTGAGCAACACCTCACGCAGCTGGACGGCTTGGCGGCTGCGGCGGCGCACGAACTCGGCACGCCCTTGTCGACCATCTTCCTGATTTCGCGGGAGCTGGAGCGCAGCTCGCAAAACAGCCAGATCGCCGCCGACATCAAAACATTGCGGGAGCAGGCGCAACGCTGTCGCGATATCCTGGCCAAAATCACGCAACTCTCTGCGAGCGGGGCGCCGTTCGACCGCATGCCGCTCTCGACGCTGATCGAGGAAATCGTCGCGCCGCATCGGGATTTTGGGGTCGCGATCAAGGTGCGGATCGCCGTCGCAGGCAGTCGCGAACCGGTCGGCACCCGCAATCCGGCTATTCTCTATGGAATCGGCAACATCCTCGAGAACGCCGTGGACTTCGCGCGAACCACCGTGGAAGTAAACGCGTGGTGGAACAACGAAACCATCGAAATCGTCATTTCCGATGATGGACCCGGGTTCGCTCCTGACATTATCAAGCGAATCGGTGAGCCCTATCTTTCGCGGCGCCGCGGCCCCGAGGAGTCGCAAAGCGATCATAGAGGTCTTGGCCTCGGGGTTTTCATCGCCCGAACGCTGCTGGAGCGCACCGGCGCGAAGGTGTCCTTTACCAATCGGATTTTTCCCGACCACGGCGCCGTGGTCCAGGTGGCGTGGCCCCGCGGGCGCTTCGAGGCTGACGAGATCCCGGCCGAACCAGCCTTGGCAGCGCGTCCCCTCAGCGCCATATAATGTACCAGTACTCGCCACAAGGAATACCCGCATCGTGAACGCTATCTCCGAACTGGCCGGCCATGCCGACCGCTCGCTCCTGATCGTGGAAGACGACAAGCCGTTTCTTGAGCGGCTCTCGCGCGCGATGGAAACCCGCGGCTTCAATGTGACTTCCTGTGACAACGTCTCGGACGGTTTGGCCCAAATCGGCAAGTCAGCGCCCGCATTTGCGGTGGTGGATTTACGGCTCGGGGATGGCAACGGCCTTGACGTGGTCTCGGCGTTGAAGCGCAAGCGTCCCGACGCGCGTGCCATCGTGTTGACGGGCTATGGCAACATCGCCACCGCGGTGACCGCCGTGAAGATGGGCGCGGTGGATTATCTCTCGAAGCCCGCCGACGCCGACGATGTGGTCGCCGCTCTGCTCGCCAGCGGCACCGATAAATCCGAGCCGCCGAGCAATCCGATGTCGGCCGACCGCGTGCGCTGGGAACACATTCAGCGCATCTACGAGATGTGCAACCGAAACGTTTCGGAGACGGCGCGCCGGCTTAACATGCATCGCCGCACTCTGCAGCGAATTCTCGCCAAGCGAGCACCACGCTAAAGCGTCACATTGCAATCAACGTCGAGCGCGCGGCTTCGTGCTGCTCGCAACTGAACTTCGCGAATCTCTCGGATGCGAAGCTGGCGTCGGCGGACCTCAGAAGACGATGCAGCGCGCGGCTGCGCGGTGGTTGACGAGCGCGGCTTCAGGAACTTCGGCAGGGCCTTCGAGTTATCGCTGGGGCCGAGCGCGAGAGGAGATCGTAATGAGGTATGTTTTGACAATTGCAGCGTTGGCGGCGCTGGCTACGCCTGCCTTCGCTGACGAAGTTGGCGTCGGTGTGGGGCCGGCCGGCGTGACCGTCGGCAGTCACCGGGATTACGACAGGGACCGGGATCACACCACCGTCGTCAAGGAGCGAGAGCCCTCCGACCGCACCACTGTAATCAAAAAGGAACACGAGGACGGCACGCGCAGCAAGACCGTCATTCACGACCACGACCACGACCACGACCACGACTAATTGAACGTACAGTAGGGTCTGGACAATCAACTCGTTGCCCACAAGGGCAACGAGTTTTTCTATCCGGCGCTGTCGCGGAGGGAATTTTTTACACAAGTGAAGGACGTGGGTGGCCGGGACAAACCCGGCCCACGCGATGGGAGGATGGCGCAACCCGCGCGTCCCACAGGCATGCGGCCGGAACCGCGGCGCTTATAATTCGCCGTGGCCCTGCGGATCGACCAGCCGGTTGATCCGCTGCGCTGCCGCCATCGCAAACCGCACCGTCATGACCTTTCGCGTGGGCGCCGGCAGTCGATGCTCCGGCGCTTCGCAATGCATGTGC